>JAEHDK010000501.1 GCA_016880465.1 Micromonosporaceae bacterium | reverse complement strand
GTGCGTAGGGTTGTGGCGGAAGGCTCTGCCTGTATGGTGCCGCTGAATGTACTGCTCCGCGTGATTCCGGAAAAGTCAGGAGTGGGTGACCGCCGTACTCTCAGAAAGTAATAGAACGCCCCGGCTCCCAGGAGCATGAGGATGAGGAGTATCCCGGTGGAGCTGGAAGCCCCGGCGTTCTGGTCGGTTTGGCCGACCTGCTCACCGGCATCCTTGGTACGCGCGCTGCTGTCCGTCGCTCCGAACAGCATATTGCCGATATATGATCCGGCGATGCCGGCTGCAAGACCAGCCAACAGGGGATTGCGTTGCATAAACGAGGGCTGCATGGCAGGCGCGGGCTGGCCAGTTGGAGCCGCGCTGCCGGGCGCTGATTGTGGTGCGGTCGCGGATGGCCTTGGTGTGGCCGACTGTTCAATCGGCTTCGCGCCGTTCTGGTCATAGGTGCGTGATCCACGGCTGCCCATGCTCCCGTAGGAGCCACCGCCCCTTGAACCGCTGGAATATCCGCCACCATATCCTCCGCCTCTCGCCCTCGCAAAGGATACGGTCGGGACCCCGATCAGAGAAATCACGATAATTGCGGCAATGAGTTTTGTTGTGTTCAAGATATGCTTCCTTTCCATCGATGTCGCAGGTCAATCACACACTTACCGGCATCATCCTAGCAGAAACGATCCCCATAAAGCCTAATAATCGAAAACCTTAGGTTGTACGTTGCGATGTACATCCGTCGAGCGACCGGGGAGGTGGGCTTTTACGATTTCAAGAACCCGCTCCTGGACGGGATGTTGTGGACACGTTCGCAACATCTCCGCGTCGCAGGCCCGGAATATTTCGTATCACGGAGACCTTCGATGGGCGTTGTCGCGCCACGCGAGCGCTGGGCGAAGCTCGCCCAAACCGACGACCGCCGAGCTTGACGGTCGCACTAGCCCAAATCGGCCAGCACCCAAGCGAACGGCCCCACGCCACCCCCGCCCGGGTCGCCCAGATCGTGGCACGGCTGCCCCGCCGCATGCGCCGCGCGCCCGGCCGGCGTGGGGTGACCCGCCCGGCCACTCCACGCTGGTCGAGGTGCTCATGTGGGAGGACGACATCGATGCGGCATGGCAGGCCGCCCAGCACGGCGGGTGCACCCGGCCGCTCTGGCTGCGACTGGCCCGTGCCCGAGCGGAGATGCACCGTCTGCGTTCGTTATAGACAGGTAACTGTCGATGGCCCGGCCGGTGGCGGCTGGTGGGTCTCGCATCGGCGTGTCCCGTGGTGTGGGCGGCCACCTCGTGATGATCGTCTGCTGTGGACAGTTCGGAAAAGCACGCGGTGGCCGCGTGCAGCAGTGTAGACGTTGACCGCTGGTGGCGGAGCATCCGGGAGCTGTGGCTGGACTGGTTCGCCGGTTGCTTCACCAGGGTGGAGCCGCGCCGGGCCGCGTGGTCCTATGTGGAAGGTCTGATGTCGCTGGTCGGCCGCAAGAACTGCTGGTGGCTGGCCCAGCACGCCGGGCATGGTCACCCGGGCCGGTTGCAGCGGCTGCTGGATACCGCCCGCTGGGACGCCGACGTGCTGCGCGATGCGTTGCTGCGCCTGGTCGCCGCGCTGGTCGCCGTCGCCGATGGCGTGCTGGTGGTGGACGAGACCGGCTACCCGAAAAGCGGAGACATGTCTGTGGCGGTGGCCCGCCAGTACTCCGGCACCCTCGGCAAGGTCGACAACTGCCAGGTCGCGGTGTTCCTCGGCTACGCCACCACGCGGCTGCGGCTGCTGGTCGACCGGGCACTGTACCTGCCCAAGACATGGGCGGGCGACCCGGACCGGCGGGCCAAGGCCGGTATTCCCGAGCAGGTCGGCTTGGCCACCAAGACGCAACTCGCGTTGAGGATGATCCGCCGCGCGGTCTGCGCCGGCATCGCGGCGGCGTGGGTAGCCGCCGACGAAGTGTACGGCCGCGACCGCCGGTTCCGGGCCGGGCTACCCGCCCTGCGCCTGGGCTACGTCCTGGCCGTGGCCCGCGACCAGCACGTCCACATCATCGGCCAGCCTCACCGCGTCGACGTCCTGACCGCCCAACTATCCGCGGCGGCGTGGCAGACCTACTCCTGCGGCCTGGGCGCCAAGGGCCCGCGCTACTACCAGTGGGCCTGGATCGGCATCGACGGCGACGGCGACGGCGACAGCGGGCAGCACAGCCTGTTGGTGCGCCGCGCCAGCGACGGCACCCTGACCTACTACCTGACCTGGCAGGCCACCCCGGTCGCCCTGCCCACCTTGGTCGCCGTCACCGGCCGCCGCTGGACCATCGAAGAATGCTTCCAGGTCGGCAAGGACCAGTTCGGCCTGGACCACACCCAGGTCCGGTCCTGGCACGGCTGGCACCGCCACGCCACCCTGACCATGGTCGCGTTCGCGCTGACCGCGCTAGCCATCCGCGACGACCAACCCGAACCCGCCCCCACGGCACACGACCTGGCCCAACCCAGCGGCCCGATCGCGGTCACCCTCAACGAGGCCCGCCACCTCATCGCCGCGATCATCCTCGCCGCACAACCGGTCGGCCGGGCCCTCATCGACCACCTACTCGACTGGTCGGCCTGGCGACGAGACCACCAAACCCACGCCCGCGCCGCCCACTACCGACGACGCCTAGCCATCGCCACCTGTTGATGTGTAACGAACTCAGACTGTCGTACTAGGTCCCGAGCTACGACGTCAAGCGCAATAGCTCACAACACTGATGTTTGACGTCCTGCGGATAAAGCGTCATGCGGTACCCCCGAAGTCCCCGCGCGGCGTGCCGATGGTCCGACGAGTACAGGTCTTTCGGCCCTCCCTCGCGCATCGCATCGACGGATGTGATGGGAGGGACTCACGCCCGGATCGAAGGTTCGATCACCAACGATCATGCCGCAAATTCCCATGGCCACGGCGTGGGCCAACGGGGTTCCCCACAGGAAGGTCGCGGTTATGAGATCGCTCAATGCGTCAGAATCCACCCCGTCCTCGAGCCGGCGTCGCAAGAGGTCGCGCGTCGCGCCGGCGGTTCTCTCGGTCTGCGTGGGCCTTGCGGTGATGTTGTCCGCAGCACCAGCAAACGCAGCTGATTACACGATCACCAATGTCGGTACCTACACACAGCCACCCAACTTCTACTTCACCGGTAACTGGTCCCAGACCGACAACAGCACGCTGGAGATGTATCTGACCGACGTGACAAGTGGGATCCGATACCGCATCGCCTCCCGGGCCGGGTCGGGGACGGGATCGACCAACGACTGCTACTACAACAACGGCTGGCTGCCACGAGGGCTGTACGGCCGTAGTGACAACGACAGTATTTCCCGGGTCGAGCACATGTATAAGACCTGGGGCAACGAGGTAGTCCGTGGAGAAGTGTGGTTCTTGGACCGCAAGGTGTGCTCCAGCGGCGCGGCTACGCGAAGTGAACTCTTCATCCACTCGAATGGCATCGAGGGAACGGCCTGGAACTACAACTGGAAGACGAACGGCTGCATCAAGGTCAGCCAGAGCGCACGGGGAGCATTCGCGGGCTACTGGTGGATCGCCTACGACGGCGAGAACGAGCAGCTCAGCGTTAGTTACTGACGGCCTACGCCGGACGTCCGCGCGCGACGGCGTCCCGGCGCACAGAGTCAACGGCGATGGGGCCCCGCGAAGTGACGTCGCTCCGAGGAAAGCGTGCTCGGTCGGCGCCGGGGGGCCCACCTCCGACACGCTGTTCCCGCGCCCCCGTCCACCTTCGAGGTCCAAAGCCGTTCACCGGCACGCCGCAGAATTGGAACGAGCAGGTCGAACATATCCCAAAGGGTGGCCACCATGAAGATAGCCCGTCTACTGCTCGCGCTGCCGCTGGTATTTGCGATGTCGTCGTGCGCCACCAACCGACCGGAACTGGAGCGAGAGCTGGACGACATGGCGGCGACGGCGATGCGTCACGAGCGCCTCATCGCCGACTGCATGGAGAGTAGAGGGTGGGTCTATGTCCCGTCGCTCCCGGCTGGTCTCATCCTCGAACGTGAACACGCGCTGGCCGAGGCCCAGGGGCGTCGGTACGACCCGTCGTCGGTACGTCTGCCGGCCAACCCCAACGATGAGATCGTGGCCAAGCTGTCGGACGCCGAGAAGGCCGCGAGGGCGGCCGACTACTGGGGTGACCGCGAAATCGGCGGTTCTGACCCGGGCTGCTACCGCTCGACATATGAGAACGCTTGGGGCTCCTTTCCTCTGCCCGATCCGGACGTGGTCGCCGACATGGACGCAGCCTTGGCGGCGGATCAGCGAATCCTTGCGGCACGTCGAGCGTACTCGGCCTGCATGGCCGGCCGGGGGTATGAGATCGCGGGCCCCGAAGACATCTTCGGGAAATACATAATGAAGGAAGAGCAGCTGAGCGAGAGAATCCGCAAGGACGGTGGAGACCCAGAGAGGTCACCGGAGATGCAGGCCCTCCAAGCGGAGAAGTCGGCGGCGTTCTCCGCCCACGACGAGTGCGTCAAGGACTACCGCGGGGTCGAGAGTCAAGTTCGCCAGGACTATCTGAAGGAGCATTTCGGTCGATGAGCGCGCTCATTAGCAGGTCTGATGCGACTCCGGAACGGCGGCGGAGACTGGCAGCCGGGTTCCTGGCTCTGAGCCTGGCGACCGGCACGCTGGGTTGGCTCGCCGGGTCCAGGACGATGTCGTCAGCCGAGAGCGCGGCGCGGCGGAGGCCACCGGATGCCAGCGTGTTGACCGCGACCGTGGAAAGGAGGGTCCTTCGTTCAGAGGCGATCACGCGAGGGACGCTCGTACGCGCATCGGAGTACTCGCTCGTTGCCTGGCCTCCCGGTGATCCGGCGGTCGGCTCGGTGGTGACCGTCATGCCGCTTCGGGTGGGCACGCCATTGGCCGAGGGGAACCTCGCGGCCGAGGTTGGCGGCCGTCCGGTCATCGCACTCGACGGAACGATTCCGGCCTTCCGCGACCTTCGGCTCGGCGACGCAGGGGTGGATGTCGACCAGCTCCGTGCGTCCCTGGCCCGTCTCCACCTGATCGCAGATGGCGGTGCGGGGCCGTTCGACAGCGCGGTTGTCGACGGAGTCAATGTCCTGTATGGGGCACTCGGTTACTTGCCGCTCGCCGGCGGCAAGGAGGCGGCCGAGGCATTGCTCCGTGCCCGTGCCCAGCATGCCGCGGCCGAGCTCACGCTACGGGATCTTGTGGCGGGTCGGAAGGAAGTGAGCCGGTCCGAGCGCCTCCAGGCCGAGGCCGCCGTGACTCTGGCCAAGAATGCTCTGGCGATCGCCGATGCTCAGACAGCGGCGGCGGTAGAGGAGGCGACGCGCAAGCATTCTGCGGCGCTGCAGGAGGTCGAGCACGCCACCAGCCTGCTCACGGTGGCGGTGGACCGACTACGACAGGCCGAGGAGGAGAATCGGCACCCGGACACCGGCAACCCACCGACGGGCGCGGAGCTTGACGAGCTCAGGCAGGCCGTTGCCGAGGCGTCCGGTCTCCTCAGAGCCATGGCGGATACGGCGCTCCAGCGGCAGCACGAGATGGAGATAGCCGCACTGCGCCGAGTCGCGCAGATGGATGCGGCCCGAGCGGACCTCGAACTCGCAGAGGTGCGGTTGGCAGACCTGGGCGTGCTCCCGCCCGCGACGTCGGTCCAACTCGAGGCTGCCCGGCTCGCGGTCAGCGCGGCCGAGAAGGCGCTGCAAGACGCCGAGCGTGGTGCGGCGCCCTATCTTCCGCGTTCAGAGGTCGTCTTCGTGCCGAACCTGCCGCGCACCGTCATCAAGACCATGCGTCGCCGCGGCGACAGTCTCGATGGGCCGTTCGCGGAGGTGTCCGGAAATGACCTTCGACTGGACGCGACGCTGCCCTCGTCCTCCGTCGCATCCGTCCACGTGGGGGATACCGCGGTCGTCGACGAAGTAGGCACCTCGATCAGCTTCGAAGCGAGGCTGGTCGAAGTCTCCTCCGCTCCAGTGAACGACGGGGCGGACGCTGGCCGGTTCGCGGTCCGGTTGGTGCCCGCCGGGCCGCCGCCCGACCGGGCCGTGGGGCTCAGCCTGCGCATACGCCTACCTATCGAGTCCACCGACGGCGACGCCTTGATCGTGCCAGCGACCGCCCTACGCACCGCCGTGGACGGATCAGTTTTCGTCGAGCGTTACGAGAGCGGTGGGATCGAGGGGACACCGGTCGAGGTCCTTCTGGCCGCGTCCGGGCTGGCGGCCGTCAAACCTGCTGGCGGACACGAGTTGGCGGCCGGAGACAAGGTCGTAGTCGGTTTGAGGGGGGCCGGTGAGTAGCCCCGAGGTCCGCCTGGAGGGGATCTCCCGAACCTTCGGGAGTCGGTGGCCGGTTCGTGCCCTGCACGACGTGACGGCCGGCTTCTCCGGTGGCCAGGTGACCGCCCTGATCGGCAAGTCCGGATCCGGCAAGTCAACCATGCTTTACATACTCGGCCTGCTGGACCGGCCAAGCCGCGGAAGCTACCTGCTGGACGGAGAGCAGCTTACCGGTATTGGTGAGCGGGCACGCTCGCGGCTGCGGGCGCGTCATGTGGGTTTCGTATTTCAACAGTTCCACCTCCTTCCCTACCGCACGGCGCTGGAGAATGTCGAACTCGCGCTGCAGCCGACGAATCTCAAGAGACCACAGCGAGTCGACCTGGCGCACACGGGACTGGCGTGCGTTGGATTGGATCGTCGCGAACACCACTATCCGGCACAACTGTCAGGAGGCGAACAGCAGCGCGTGGCAGTCGCCAGAGCACTCGCGACCGATCCCTTGTTGTTACTGTGTGACGAGCCGACCGGAAATCTCGACTCCCATACCGGTCAGGGAATTATCCAGCTCATCCTGGGACTGCGGGCGCCATCTCGCATCATCGTAATCGTCACGCATGACATGGATGTCGCTGTGCGTGCCGACCGTGTTCTCGAGCTGGTCGACGGCCAGCTGGTCGGCGGAGGCGATGGCCGATGAAGCCTAGGGATCTGTTGTCGGAGGCGCTCGCCGGGCTCCTCCAGCGCCCGACCCAGGCCGCCGTGACGATTATCGGAACGGCAGTCGGCATCGCCACGCTCGTCGCGACGGTTGGCGTCGCGAGAACGGCCGGGAATCAGATCGTCACCGAGGTCAGCTCTCTGGCGCCGACGAACGTCCGGGTTGACCTGAACGGTTCCCTGGATCCAACCATCGACCTTGCCGTCACCTGGGAGGACGCGGCGGCCGTCACCCGCATCAAGGGAGTGGTCGAGTCGGGTGCGATGGCCGAGGTGCGCGGTGGACCGCAGGTGCGCACCGCGCCGGTGGCCGCCTACAAGGCGCTCGCCGCGGATGTTCGCGTCATCGCCGCCGGTCCCCGCCTCCTGCGGGCCGTGGGTGCGACGCTCGTCGCCGGCCGGGACTTCGATCGTGGACATGTGACGCGCGCGGACGCCGTCGCGCTGGTCGGGTCCGCGGCGGCCAGCCGGTTGGGACTCCGCGCCGGGTCGGCCGCCGAAGCGATCTTCGTCGGAGACATGCCGCTCGTGGTGATGGGCGTCTTCGACACGACTCCGGTAGCACCAGAGCTGTCCACCGCGGTGTTGATCCCGTGGAGGCTCGCCCAACACCATCTCGGCATTACCGGACCGACTCGGATATACGTGTCCACGGATGCGGGGGCGGCGGAGATCGTGTCCCGCCAGATCGGCCCTGCGCTGTTCCCGCGGGACCCGGACGCCATCTCGGTCGTGCACGGCCCCCAGCCGACCCGACTGACCGGGCGGATATCAAGTGATGTCAACATTATCTTCATTCTCCTTGGTTCGCTTTCGCTGCTGGTCGCTTGTTTCGGGATCGCCAACACCTCACTTTTTACGGTGATGGAGCGAACTGCGGAGATCGGGCTTCGGCGGGCCCTCGGAATTGCGCCCCGCGACATCGGTGCGACGTTCTTGCTGGAGGCCGTCATCTTGGGCGCGGTTGGCGGTATCTCCGGGGCCAGCAGTGGGCTGGTCGCGACCGTGCTCGTCTCAGTAGTTCGGGACTGGACGCCCGTCTTGGATCCATGGCTACCACCGGTGGCGGTGGTCCTCGGCATCCTGGTCGGGCTTCTGGCCGGTTCGTACGCGGCATCGAAGGCCATGCGGGTCGAGCCTATCGCCGCATTGACCGGAGCACGAGGAATGGAGTGACGAGACGCGCGCCCCCGTCCGCCGTGGTCCGTTTGCCGCCACCGTCACACATCAACCCGACACCGTATGCGACGTGGTTCATCAGATCCGGTCGCATACTCCACATTCTGGAGCGGAGGAGGAACAATGGCTCAACGCTCAACACGCTGCCCTGCGGAACCAGCCTTCCGAAAAGCCGGCCGTAGGCGGCTGGCGGCGATGGCGGCCGCGCTGCTGACCGCGGTACCGGCGCTGATGGTGGTCGCCGTTGCCGGACCGGCCGCAGCCGTGGCCGTGCCGTACGAAGGGGTCAGCGTCTACATCACCACCAACTCGCCGGCCAACCTGTACACGGTCGGGTGCCAGATGGGTTCACTGGATCTGTCCCGGCCCGGCACTCAGCACAGTCTCGTCGTACTGGAGTTCGGCGGTCAGACAACGATCAACGGGGTCTGGGGTGCCACCCTGTACGGCGGACCGAACAGCACCAACGCGCAGGTCCTCGCGGCCGTGAAGGAGTACGCACACGGCTACTGGCTCTGCACCGGAAGCGACGTCAACTCGGTGGCCGAGGTGGCGCTCGGCACCAACAACAGCAACGGAGCCAGCACGGTCACCTACGCGAGCGGGCAGTCATGGGCCGGCCTCGTCAACAGCTTCGCGAGCTGGCTCGGCACCGTCGCCTACGGCAACCAGGTCGTCGCGGCCGGCTCCAACGACATAGAGCCCGGCTTCGGTGACCCCGGCCCGGCGAGGTCCTGGGTGGACGGTTACGCCTCCGTCTTCACCAGACGGTTGGTCAACAACGGGTCGGCCGATGGCTGCCCGACCAACCACATACCGGGCTCGACCGAGTGCGGCACGTCCGCCCACCCGTCCTGGGGCCCGGAGGACATCTATCACGTGTCGTGGGGAAGCCCGCCGGCCTGGCCACTTCCCGAGATCTACCGGACCGATGGCGCGATGGCGCAGCAATGGTACTGGCTCGCCCGCTATGCGCTGCAGAGTCACGGCGGCACGATGTATTTCACCGGGTCGACAACGCAGTGGCGTTCCTGCCAGACCAGATCGTGCAGCGGACTTAACAACACCGTTGCCGCCGGCTACACGCAGTTGTACAACGCGTTGGCGCAGCACTCCGGCACGGCGCAGACACCGCCCCACGCGGACGACTTCAAGTGGTATGGGGACGCCGGCTGAGTCGGCCGGTGACGAGCCAGGAAGGAACGACGAACGATGAGTCGAAAAACGCCTCGAAGCACCACGCCGGCTCGGCGCCGCCGGCGTCTTTGGACGATTGCGACCGCGGTTGCCCTGTTCGGGGGAGCTATCGGGTTGAGCGTCGCGGCCGCCGGCTGGGCTGATGGCACACACAGCGACGGAGCGAAGAAGGCAGAGTTGGCACGCCAGCTCGATGCGGCCAACGATGCTCAGCGCGCCAAGGCGCCGAAGGACGTCAAACCAGCCGACCCGAGGGCCGCGGGACCCGCGGTTGCGGCCGGCGGCGGCGCGGTCGCCTGGGACGAGGGTGTATTCGATACCCAGGAGGCACCCATCCCCCACGGCATCATCACCATCACCAGCATGTGGGGCCAAACCGTCGGCGACTACCACTACGCCGTCTATGCGGGGGCTTCGGCATCCGATCCGTCGCAGGGACTGGTCATCGTGCAGACGTACGCGGTGACCGGAGCGCATCTGACGGATGAGGACTATCCGGCGCCTGCCGGTACGGGCCCACTGCGCGTGGTTTCGGCCAACGGTCACCGGCTGAGCCTCACCAGCGGATCGGGTGCGGCCCTCGTGTTCGACGTCGATACTCGCAGATTCGGATGAGTTCGATGGCGATGACCCGATGGACCCGCCCGGGGCGGCGCACGCTACTGGCCGGCCTGGCCCTCGTGCCGGTGCTGAGCACGCTCGGCTGCGGGTTTGGACCCGCCGGCCGCGCCACCCCTACCGCAACTGCGGCCCAGCCATCCGCGAGCCCCTCGCCGGCGCCCTCCGGCGAGGGGTCCGCACCGTTGCCAGCCATACCAGCCGATGCCGTGGTCGCGGCCACGCAGATCGGCGACATTCTCGTATTGTCCACAGTGGATGGCTCGGTCCGGGCTACCATCGCCAGTTACACCGAGACCGGCGGGCCGCCGGGTCACCTGGCGATCGCACCGGACCGGCGGGCCGTCTTCTTCGACCGCGGCCCAGCCGGCTGCTGGTCCGAATTCAGCTACCTCGGTGGGCCCGGCGTTGCCGGGAACGGATCGTGGCCGGCGGTGAGCGCCGACGGCGCTCGGGTGGCCGCGGTGACGGGAGCCGACCCGTGCCGGCCCGATGTGCTCGCGATCGATGACATCGCCAGCCACCAGCGGCGGGAGTGGCATCTGGACCCGGCTCTGCGTGCCCGCGGAATCTTCGCGCAGGGCCCGCTGTCCTGGTCCGCGGACGGGCGCCGGCTGGCCCTGGTTCTGGTCGGGCCGATGACGCACGAGGTACGCATCGTCACCGTGGACCAGCCTGGCACGTTGCAGGGTGCTCCACTGGCTCCTGCCCAGCCCGGCGGCTCCCTTTACGCCGCGTTCTTCGTGGGCACCGCGACCGATACCGCCCTCATCACGCTGGAGTCGTGTTGCGGTGCGGCGCCTACCGATTGGCGACTCGCCCGGCGACCGCTCGTCGGCGACTCGCCCGGCCCGGCGACGGACGTGACGCGGATCGCCCAGCCGCTGGACCTACGGGCGAACCGGTCCGGTGAGGTGAGCGTGACGACCCGCGACGGTGCGGTACTCGTCGGCGGCCTGCCCAACCTGCGAAGGCTCGCCGGCCGGTACGTGGCCGCGGACCGGTAGCACACTCGGCGTCGGGCCGTCGGGTCGCCGTGGCCCGTTGCCTCGGTGGACTTGGTGGCTTACTTGGCCAGGTAGCCGGTGGGGGCAGGATGACGCTGGGCTGGTCGGGGTCGGCGCCACCGGTTCTTGGGACGGTGTTGGTGGCGCGGCCGGCCGTCTCAGGCCGCAGTGAGCAGCCGCACACACTCGTCGTAGCCACGGATGCGCGCGAGGTCCAGCGCGGTGCCGTTCTGGCCCGGTACAACGGGTCGACCGGTGCGCCCGCCCCCAGCAGCACCTCGACGCAGCCGGCGTGCCCTCGGTCAGGCGCCAGGTGCAACGGCGTTGCGCCGGCCGAGTTGGCAGCGTCGACCGGCTGCCCCGCGTCGATCAGTACGCTGAGGGCGTCGGCTCGGTCTTCGAGGACGGCAATCTCCACCGCGTTCGGCTCGGGTATCTCGCCCCGGTCAAGGCACCACCGCGCCAGGTCCGCCGATCCACCTCTCACCGCGATAGAGATGAGCGGCTGGTCGGCGGCGGTCACGTCGGCGCCACGCTCGATCAGGGCGAGCGCCGTCTGGGTATGCCCGGCGAGCATCGCGAAATGAACCGCGCCGAAGCTGTTCAGCCGGGAGTCCAGATCGGCGCCCCCGTCGACCAGCCGCCGGCAGAGCTCGGTAGCGCCGCGGTTGGCGGCCAGATGCAGCACGCTAGCGCCATTGCTGTGGACGAAGCGTACGTCGGCGCCCAGGTCGACCAATGCCGCAAGCGCGGCGCGGCCACGCGGCGCCTCTGGCCTTCGGCCGCCCGCGCGTAGTGGCGAGCCACTACGCGCGGGCGCGACAGCTGTCTGGCGTCGGGCGAGTTCCTTGCGACCTCACCGTCGAGCATGACCAACTCGGTGGCTACGCCGAGCAGGCGGGCCTTTGGTCCCGTCGAGTAGGGGCATAGAGCGCATGTGACCATCCAGGCGCTGGCATAGGTTTTGATCATGATCTGCCTCCCTCGTCCCTGGTAGGCGCCTGATGAGGATTGTCGTTCTGGTCAAGCACGTCCCGGAGCCCACCGCCGTATGGCGATTCTCCGACGATCTCACCCTCGACCGAGCCGGCCTCGATGGCCGCCTGTCGCAGCTGGACGAGCACGCGGTCGAGCAGGCCGTGAGGCTGGCCGAAGAGGGCGGTCCGACCGAGTGCACCCTCACCTGCCTCACGATGGGCCCCGCGCCCGCCGCGGACGCGCTGCGCAAGGCATTGGCGATGGGTGGGCACCAGGCGGTGCACGTACTCGACGAAGCCTTGCACGGCTCGGACGCGCTGGCGACCTCGCTCGTGCTGGCGAAGGCCGTGCAGCGGCTGAGGTTCGACCTCGTCGTGTGCGGCATGGCGTCCACCGACGCGGAGATGTCGGTAGTGCCCAGCATGGTCGCCGACCGGCTCGGCGTACCGCAGGCGACCAACGCCAGCGCCCTGAGCACGAACGGCACGTCGGTGACCGTACGGCGGGAGACCGACAGCGCGAGCGAGGAGGTCGTCGTACCGCTGCCCGCGGTCGTCTCGGTCACCGACCAGAGCGGGGAACCGCGGTACCCCGCGTTCAAGGCCATCATGGCGGCCCGCAAGAAGCCGGTGCAGGCGTGGTCGCTGGCGGACCTGGGCATCGAGGCGGCGGAGGTCGGCCTGGCCGCGGCCGGCACGGTCGTCCACGATCTGCGGCCGCGACCGCCGCGTACCGCCGGCACGGTGGTCGTCGACGACGGCGACGCGGCCGTCCGGCTGGCCGACTACCTGGCCGGAGCCAGGATCCTGTAGCCGACCGTCCATAGTGGAGGATTTCCGTGACCACGGTGCTGGTACTCGTCGAGCGGGGTGGTGCGGGCGGTGCCCCGGTGCGCAAGCCGACGCTGGAGCTGCTCACCGTCGCGCGCCGGCTCGGTGAGCCCGCGGCCGTGGTGTGCGGGCCGGTCGGCGAGGAGATCGTCGAGACCCTGGCCCGGTACGGCGCGACGGTCGTGTACGCGGCCGACGCCCCCGAGCTCGACGACTACCTGGTCGGTCCGAAGGTCGAGGTGCTCGAGGAAGCGGTCCGCCGCACCGCGCCGGCCGCCGTCCTGGTCACCTCCGGCCCGGAGGGCAAGGAGATCGCGGCTCGGCTGGCGGTCCGGCTGGACTCCGGCATCGTCACCGATGCGGTCGACGTCCAGCCCGGGCCGGACGGGCCGGTCGTCACCCAGTCGGTGTTCGGCGGCATGTGGACGGCACGCAGCCGGATCTGCCGCGGCATGCCGATCGTCACGGTACGGCCCAACGCGGCGCATCCCGAGCCGCTCACGAACTACCCGCCACCCGCCGTCGAGCCGGTGGCGATCGAGTTCTCCGAACTGGCGCGCGCCGCGCGCGTCGTCTCGCGTACCCCCCGCGCGGCGAGCGGCCGGCCGGAGCTGATCGATGCCGCCGTAGTGGTCACCGGCGGCCGCGGGGTCGGCTCCCCTGAAGGGTTCCAGCTGATCGAGCGGCTCGCGGACGCGCTCGGCGCCGCCGTCGGGGCGACCCGCGCGGTGACCGACCTGGCCTGGCGTGGGCACGAGATGCAGATCGGGCAGACCGGCAAGACGGTCGCGCCGCAGCTCTACCTCGCCAGCGGCGTCTCCGGCGCGGTTCAGCACCTCGCCGGCATGCAGAGCTCGCGCACGATCGTCGCGGTCAACAAGGACCGCCATGCGCCCATCTTCGGCGTCGCCGACTTCGGTGTCGTGGGCGACCTGCACACGGTCCTGCCCGCGCTGATCGACGAGATCGAGAAGCGCAAGGGCTGACGACATGGTGCCGAGGATGATCGTAGGCCTGGCGATGACGGCCGCCGCGTTTTTCTTCGCCGGGCGCCGCTCGCTGCTGCTCTACCGCCTCGGCCGGGCAGGACAGCCGGTGGAACCGGGCCGCATCGCAATCGGGGCTCGCGCGTGGGCGGATCTCGGCGAGGTGCTCGGCCAGCGGAAGTTGTTCCGCTGGCCGATGCCGGGGCTGGCGCACGCGTTCGTGTTCTGGGGGTTCCTCGTCCTGGCGCTCACGCTCGTCGAAGGATACGGTGCGCTGTTCCAGCGGGACTTCCACCTTCCGGTCATCGGCCGGGCGACCTGGCTCGGCTTCACCGAGGACCTGTTCGTCCTGCTCACCATGGTGGGGATCGTCGCGTTCGCCCGGCTGCGGCTGTGGGACCGGCCCGCCGCGACCGGCCGGCGGTCCCGCTTCTTCGGCTCGCATCTGGGCGCCGCCTGGCTCGTGCTATTTATGGTCTTCAACGTACTGTGGAGCCTGCTGCTGTACCGGGGCGCGCAGGTCAACACCGGCAACTTCCCGTTCGCGGACGGCGCGTTCCTGTCCGAGGCGGTGGCCCGCGTGCTGCGGCCGTTGGGGCGTACCGCGAACGACCTCATCGAAACGGCCGGGCTGCTGCTGGCGCTGGGTATCGTGCTGGCATTCCTCGTGCTCGTCGTGCACTCCAAGCACCTGCACATTTTCACCGCACCGCTGAACGTCGCCTTCTCCCGCCGGCCCCGCGCGCTCGGCGCGCTGCTGCCGGTGTACTGCGCCGGAGAGCCGGTCGACTTCTCCGATCCCGGCGATGACGACCGGATCGGGCGGGGCGCGATCGAGGACTTCACCTGGAAGGGCCTGCTCGACTTCGCCACCTGTACCGAGTGCGGCCGCTGCCAGTCCCAGTGCCCCGCGTGGAACACCGGCAAGCCACTGTCGCCGAAGCTGCTCGTGATGGGGTTGCGCGACCACGCGCTCGCGCAGGCGCCGTACCTTCTGGCGGACGACCGCGACGCCGGGGCGCGGCGACCGCTCGTCGGCAAGGGCGGCGTGGTCGAGCCGGACGTGCTCTGGTCCTGCACGACGTGCGGTGCCTGCGTCGAGCAGTGCCCGGTGGACATCGAGCACGTGGACCACATCGTCGACATGCGGCGGTATCAGGTCCTGGTCGAGGGCGCGTTCCCGGCCGAGGCCGCGGTCATGCTGCGCAACCTCGAACACGCCGGCGACCCGTGGGGCCGGGGTGCCCGGGAGCGGCTGGCGTGGACGGTCGGCCTGCCGTTCGAGGTACCGGTCGTCGAGGGCCGGATCCCCGACGACGTCGAGTACCTGTTCTGGGTGGGCTGCGCGGGCGCGCTGGACAGCCGCGGGCAGCGGACCACCCAGGCGGTGGCCGAGTTGCTGCACGAGGCCGGCGTGGGCTTCGCGATCCTCGGCGGTGCCGAGACCTGCACCGGCGACCCCGCGCGGCGCATCGGCAACGAGTACCTCTTCCAAACGCTAGCACAGTCCAATGTGGACACCCTGACCGCGGCCGGAGCGCGGAAGGTCGTCGCCACCTGCGCGCACTGCTTCAACACGCTCGCCAACGAGTACCCACAGCTCGGCGGCCGTTACGAGGTCGTGCACCACACCCAGCTGCTCGCCCGGCTGGTCGCCGAGGGCCGGCTGGTACCTGTCGCGCCGGTTGACGCGACCGTCACCTACCACGACCCCTGCTACCTCGGGCGGCACAACCGCGTCTTCGCGCCGCCACGCGACATCCTCGCCCATGTGCCCGGCGCCCGCCTGGCCGAGCTGCCCCGCAGTCGGGAACAGTCGTTCTGCTGCGGCGCCGGTGGCGCTCGCATGTGGATGGACGAGCCGATCGGCACCCGGATCAACGAGAACCGTACCGACGAGGTACTGGCCCAGCGGCCGGACCTGGTCACCGCGGCCTGCCCCTACTGCGTCGTGATGCTGGCCGACGGGGTCGCGCTGCGCCAGCAGCAGGGCCGGGCGGGCGCGGACGTGGAGGTGACCGACGTGGCCGAAGTACTGCTGCGGTCGGTCCGAGCGCCGGCCGTGCCGGTAGCAGCGGCGAGCGAGCCGGGAGGGCCGCAACGATGAGCAGTCGGACCACATCTATCGGGCTCGATCTATCCACACTCGACCTCATGCTCGACTCGCTGCGGGACTTCGTCGCGGGCGCGCTGCCCCTGCGGCGCCAGCTCGAGCTGGACCACGACGACGTGTGCCCCGAGGACCTGGTCCGCGCGATGTGCGGCGACGAACTCGGCGTGCAGCTGGTGTTCATCCCCGAGGAGTACGGCGGGATGGGCGGCGGCGCCTTCGACTCGTACCGGGTCTGCGAACAGCTGGCCCGCGTCGACATCGGCCTGGCGACGTCGGTGTTCGCCACGTTCCTCGGCAGCGACCCGGTGCTCGTCGGCGCCACCGAGGAGCAGAAGGCCGACTGGTTGGGGCAGATCGCCGAGAAAGGCGCGCTCTTCGCCTACGGCGCCACCGAGCCGGAGGCCGGCAGCGACCTCGGCGCGCTCAGCACGACCGCGACGCCGGTCGACGGTGGCTACCGCCTGAACGGGCGCAAGCAGTGGATCAGCAACGGGTCCATCGCGGACCTGTACACCGTCCTGGCGCTCGCCCCGGGTGGCCCGACCTGGTTCGTGGTGGATAAGGGTACGCCGGGCTTCAGCTCCGGCAAGCCGGAGGACAAGCACGGCATCCGGCTGTCCAACACCGCCGCGCTGTTCTTCGACGACGTGTTCGTCCCGGCCTCCCACGTGGTCGGCCTCGTAGAGGGGCGCGGACTGGTCCAGGCCCAGCAGGTGTTCGGGTACACCCGGCTGATGGTCGCCGCGTTCGGGCTCGGCGGTGGCTGGGAGGCGTTGGACCGAGCGATCGCCTACTCCACGACCCGGGTGCAGGGCGGCACGCCGCTGGCGCGCAAGCAGGGCTACACCCACAAGCTGATCGTGCCGCACGCGGTGGTGCTGGAGGCCGCGCGCGCGGTCGTCGAGGAGACGGCCACCCGCATCGACAGCGGCGAAGGTGTGGACGGGGCTCTGAACACCGAGGGCGCGATAGCGAAGTACCTCGCGACGGAAGCGGGCAACGCCGCCGCGGAAGCGGCGATCCAGGCACACGGCGGGTACGGCTACACCCGGGAGTACGTCGTCGAGAAGATAAAGCGGGACGTCCGGATCACGGTCATCTACGAGGGCACGTCCGAGATCCTGGAGATGACGATCGCCCGGGACCGCTGGCAGCAGCACCTCAAGACGCAGGGCGGGTACTACCGGGCCGCGGCCCGCGACGTGGCCTCGCTCGGTGCGGGCGTCGGAGCCGATGTCGTGGCGCTCGCGCTCGACGACCTCGCCGCGCTGCTGGAGACGTGCCGGGTCGGCCGGTTGACCCGCAACCAGCACGTGCTGCTGCGGCTCGGCGAGCTCATCGCCCACGCCGAGAGCGCCGCGAGCCTGGCGCGTCGCGCGAGCGCGGCTGCGACGGGCAACCTGCCGGACAAGGCCGACAGACGTTTCGACGCCGATGCGCTCGCGACGATCAGCCGCATCTTCGCCCGGGAGGCCGCCCAGAAGGTAGCCGAGGAGGGCGTGCGCTGGGTCGCCGGTGCGCTGCCGCCCTTGGATCCGGCCGTGGACGCGCTCACCGGACAGCTACGGCTGTCCGCGGTACGCGCCAGCCAGGCCGGGCTGGTCGCCGACATGAACCACCTCGCGGACGTGCTGTACGCCCGCACCGCCTCCTGAAGGGCTTGACGACGATGACCGAGTTCGCGCCCGAGCCGATCGCCGTGGTCGGCGTGAGCGCCATCATGCCCGACGCCCCGGACGCGGCCACCTTCTGGTCGAACATCCGTTCCGGCCGGTACAGCATCGGCGACGTGCCGGCCGAGCGCTGGGACCCGCAGCGGTACTACGACCCGGATCCGTCCGCCCCGTACAAGACGTACTCGCGGATCGGCGGTTGGGTCCGCGAGTACGACTGGAACCCGGTGCAGTGGCGGCTGCCGCTGCCACCGGCCGTGGCGGCGCAGATCGACGACGGGCAGAAGTGGGCGATCGCGGGCTCCCGTGCGGCCCTGCTCGATGCAGGCTGGCCGGAATGGGACGTGGACCCGGAGCGCGTCGCCGTCATCATCGGCAACGCCATCGGTGGCGAGAAGCACTACTGGACGAACCTGCACATCGAGTACCCCGAGTTCGTGGCCGGCCTGCACGCGGCCCCGTCGTTCGCGGCTTTGCCCGCCGCGGCGCGGGACGCCGTCCTCGCCGAGGCGCGGGAGGCTTTCTTCGCCGGATTCCCCGGCGTCACCGAGGACACCATGCCGGGTGAGCTGGCGAACGTCATCGCTGGCCGGGTGGCGAACCTGTTCAACTTCCGAGGACCCAACTTCACCACCGACGCCGCGTGCGCCTCCGCGCTCGCGGCGACGAGCGCGGCGGTACGGGGCCTGCAGGCGCACGAGTACGACGCGGTCGTCACCGGCGGCGTCGACCGCAACATGGGGGTAGCCGCGTTCGTGAAGTTCTGCAAGATAGGCGCACTGTCGGCGACCGGTACCCGGCCGTTCGACGCCGGGGCCGACGGCTTCGTGATGGGCGAAGGTTCGGCATTGTTCGTGCTCGAGCGCCTCTCCGACGCCGAGCGCGCGGGCCGCCGCATCTACGCGGTCCTGCTGGGCCTCGCCGGCTCCAGCGACGGCAAGGGCAAGGGCATCACCGCGCCGAACCCGGTCGGGCAGCGGCTCGCGGTCGAACGCGCCTTCCACGGTGCGGGTGTCGACCCCGCGCACGCGTCGCTCATCGAGGCGCACGGCACCTCCACCCGGGTCGGCGACGCGACCGAACTGGCCAGCCTCACCGAGGTGTTCGCCAAGGCGGGCGCCTCGCCCGGTACCGTCGCGCTGGGTTCGGTGAAGTCGAACATCGGCCACCTCAAGGCGGCGGCTGGCGCCGCCGGGCTGTTCAAGATGGTGTTGAGCCTGCACGACAAGGTCCTGCCGCCGAGCCTGCACTTCGTCACCCCGAATCCCAATGTGGATTGGGCGGAGACTCCGTTCCAGGTCAACACCGAGCTACGGGAGTGGCCGGCCGCGCGCAGCGGTGTCGCCCGGGCGGGTGGGGTGAGCGCATTCGGCTTCGGGGGCACCAACTTCCACGTCGTGCTCGAGGAGTACACGCCCGGCCGGTACCGGCGCGAGGGCGCGCCGCGGTCCTTCGCGGTGTCGCGGCCGGCGGTCGAAGCGAAGGCCCCGCTGCGCGGGGCGGCCGTTGTCGGCGGTCGTGACGATGCGGATGTCGCGGGCCGGCTCGACCGGCTGCGAGCGCAGGCGCTGGACGGGCACGCTCCCGCGGTACCCGATGGCGCAGCTGTTCTTGAGGCGGTACGCGTCGCGATCGACTACGCCGACGCGGCCGACCTCGCCACGAAGGCCGGCAAGGCGGCCGACGCGCTGCGCTCCCCCGACCCGGCGGTCTGGCGGCTGCTGCGCACGCAGGGCATCTTCCTCGGGCGGGGACCGGCCCCGAAGGTGGCGTTCCTGTACACCGGGCAGGGCTCCCAGTACGTGAACATGCTGCGCGGGCTGCGGGAGCGGGAGCCGATCGTGGCCGACGCGTTCGCCGAGGCCGACCGTGTCATGACACCGCTGCTGGGCCACCCCCTGTCGTCGTACATCTTCATAGACGCCACCGACGCGGCCGCGACCGAGCAGGCCGAGCAACGGCTCCTGCAGACGGAGATCACCCAGCCGGCGGTGTTGACCGC
This sequence comes from Micromonosporaceae bacterium, assembly GCA_016880465.1. Lineage (GTDB taxonomy): Bacteria > Actinomycetota > Actinomycetes > Mycobacteriales > Micromonosporaceae > EFPC-2. The sequence continues at coordinate 5,137 of JAEHDK010000501.1, read as the reverse complement.
CGACCTCGCGCTGACTGACCTGCTGGCGGCGTACGGCATACGACCCGACATGGTGATGGGTCACAGCCTCGGTGAGTACGGCGCGCTCGTGGCCGCGGGCGCGTTGACGTTCGACGCCGCGCTGGAGGCGGTCAGCGCCCGCGGTCGGGAGATGGCGCACCTCGCGATCGAGGACAACGGCGCGATGGCGGCCGTGTTCGGCCCGCTCGACCAGATCGAGCGCATCGTGGCCGGCGCCGAGGGCTACGTGGTCATCGCGAACATCAACAGCACCGGACAGGCGGTGATCGGTGGCGCGACGGCGGCGGTGGAGCGCGCGGTGCAGGCCCTGCAGGCGGCCGGCCTGACCGCGCGGCGCATTCCCGTCAGCCACGCCTTCCATACGTCCATTGTGGAGCCGGTCAGCGTACCGCTGGCGGATGCGTTGCGGCGGCTGGACATCCGGCCACCGCAGCGTCCGATCGTGTCCAATGTGACCGGTCGGTTCTACCCGCCCGACGCCGACGTGCCGACGATCCTCGACCTGCTCGGCCGCCAGGTCGCCTCGCCGGTGCAGTTCGTCACCGGCCTGCGCACGCTGTACGACGCGGGCGCCCGGGTTTTCGTCGAGGTAGGCCCGAAGAAGGCGCTGCACGGCTTCGTCCGCGACGTCCTCGGTACCGGGCACGACGACGTGGTTGCCCTGTTCACCAACCACCCCAAGCTCGGCGACGAGGTCGCGTTCAACCAAGCGCTGTGCGGACTGTACGCGGCCGGTCTCGGCTTCGCCCCGCCGGTGCGGGCCGAAGCCGCACCCGCCCCGGCGAGTTCCGACGCCAGGAGCGCCGTTCCGAAGGAGACTGTCATGACCAACGATCGGTACGCCGAACTCGGCCGGCTCTTCGCCAGCGTCCTGGAACAGGGTCTGCGGGTCTACCAGGGTGTGCCGGCGGCCGATCCGATCGCCGGCGCCGCATCGGCGCCACCGCCCACCGGCGGCGCGCAGGTCACCGTCGAGCCCGTCGTCATCACCGGTGCGGCCCTCGGCCTGCCCGGTGTGCCGCGGGTATTCGACGACGAGAACATGGCCCGGATCCTGGCAGGGCAACAGTTCATCGACACCGTCCCGCACCGACTCCGCCGGGCCATGGTCGACCACCGGATCACCCGGCTGGTCAAGCGGGAGTCGGGCGACCCGACGTTCGAGGCGATCGAGCACGAGGGCGACGTCATCAAGCTCGCCGGGCGGCATGCGCCACTCGACGTGGTCGCCGAGTTCGGTATCGATGCGGACCGCGACCAAGCACTCGACGTGAGTACCCGGCTGGCGATCGGCGCCGGCTTCGACGCGCTGCGCGACGCCGGCATACCTCTCGTCATGCACTACAAGACGACGACTCTCGGTACCCGCCTGCCGGACCGCTGGGGCCTGCCGAAGTCCATGCGCGACGACACCGGCGTGGTCTTCGCCTCCGCGTTCCCCGGGTTCGACAGTTTCGCCGACGAGCTGGAGCGGTACTTCACCGACCGGGGTCGGCGCGAGCAACTGCTGGCGCTCGAGGGCGTACGTGCCCGGATGCGCGGCGACGAGGCCGCCGCTGCCGAGGTCGACCGGCGGATCGGGGAGCTGCGCCGAGTGCTGGCCACCGAACCGTACGGCTTCGACCGGCGCTTCCTGTTCCGCGTACTGTCCATGGGCCACTCGCAGTTCGCCGAGATCGTCGGTGCCCGTGGCCCGAACACCCAGGTGAACGCCGCCTGCTCCAGTACCACCCAGGCGATCTGCCTCGCCGAGGATTGGATCCGCGCCGGTCGCTGCCGGCGGGTCGTCATCGTATCCGCGGACGACGCCACGTCCGAGAGCCTGCTGCCGTGGATGGGTTCCGGGTTCCTCGCCTCCGGCGCGGCCGCCACCGACGACGTCGTCGAGGATGCGGCGACACCATTCGACCGGCGCCGGCACGGGATGATCGTGGGGACGGGCGCGGCCGCCCTCGTGGTCGAGTCGGCCGGCTCCGCACGGGACCGCGGCATCCAGCCGATCTGCGAGGTCCTGGGCGCCGTCACCGCGAACAGTGCCTACCACGGCACCCGGCTGGACGTCGAGCACATCGGTCAGGTCATGGAGCATCTGGTCCGGCAGGCCGAAGCGCATGGCGTCGACCGGCACGCCAGCGCCGGCCAGACCGTCTTCGTCTCGCACGAGACGTACACGCCGGCCCGTGGTGGCAGCGCGGCCGCCGAGATCAACGCGCTCCGGCACGTCTTCGGCGCCGACGCCGACGCGGTCGTCATCACCAACACCAAGGGCTTCACCGGGCACGCCATGGCCGCGGGTATCGAGGACGTGGTGGCCGTCAAGGCCCTGGAGACCGGGATCGTGCCGCCGGTACCCAACTTCAAGGAGCCGGACCCGGAACTGGGCTCCCTGAACCTGTCTCTGGGCGGCGCCTACCCGGTGCGGTACGCCCTGCGCCTGTCGGCCGGGTTCGGCTCGCAGGTCGCGATGGCACTGCTGCGGTGGACGCCGGTAGCGGACGGCCGCCACCGGGCGCCGGACGAGCTCGGCTACGCCTACCGCATCATCGACGCGGGGGCGTGGCAGCGGTGGCTGGACACGGTGAGCGGCCACGCGGGCGCCCGGCTGGAGGTCGCCACGCGCCGCCTGCGGGTCGTCGACGACACGGCGCCACCAGAGCCAGTAGTGACGGCGCCGGTGGTCACGGCGGCACTGGTCATGGCGCCGGAGCCGGTAGCCGCACCGACCGAGATGCCCGTCGAGGCGCCGGCCGACGGCATCACCACGGCGGTGGTCGAGATCGTCTCCGGGCTCACCGGCTACCCGCCCGACCTGCTCGACGTCGACCTCGACCTCGAAGCCGACCTCGGAGTCGACACCGTCAAACAAGCCGAGGTATTCGCGGCGGTCCGCGAACGGTACGCGGTACCCCGCGACGACACCCTCCGGCTACGCGACTTCCCCACCCTCGCCCACGTCATCGACTGGATCCGGGACAAGACCGCCGCCACCCAACCGGCGACCGCACCGGCCGAGGCACCGACTGCCCAGGAGCGGCACGCCGCCGACGCGATCCCCCGCCGGGTCGCGGTGCCGGCGTTGCGGCCGGACCTGTCGGCCTGCGACCCCACCGGCGTGAGCCTGGGCGCAGGCACCAGGGTCGTCGTCATGCCCGACGAGGGTGGTGTCGGCGAGGCGCTCGGGACGCGGCTGCGCAAGCTCGGCGTCGATGTCCTCACGCTGGAACCAGGTCTCGACGCCGACACCATCGTGGGGCGGCTCGGCGAAACCGTGGTGCATGGCGTGTACTGGCTGCCCGCGCTCGACGACGAGGGCCCGCTGGAGGAACTGGACCCGGCGCGCTGGCGCGAGGCGCTGCGCCGCCGGGTCGGCACGCTCCACGCCACCATGCGCCACCTCTACGCACAGCAGCCGTTCCTGGTGACCGGTACCCGCCTCGGTGGCTACCACGGGTACGACGACGCCGGCGCGACCTGCCCGCTGGGCGGCGCGGTGACCGGGTTCGCGAAGGCCTACCGCAAGGAGAGATCCGACTCACTCGTCAAGGCGGTCGACTTCCCGGTCAGCCGCAAGACGGCGGCGCTGGCCGAGATACTCGTCGACGAGACGCAGCACGATCCCGGGTGCGTGGAGGTCGGGTACGCCGACGGGCACCGCTGGGGTGTCGCATTGGCCGAGCAGCCGTTCGGCGACGGGACCGGCGGGCTCAACCTCGGACCGGACACCACGTTCCTCGTCACCGGCGCCGCGGGCAGCATCGTCTCGGCGATCACGGCGGACCTGGCCACCGCCTCGCGGGGTACCTTCCACCTGCTCGACCTGACCCCGGCGCCGGATCCGGCCGACCCCGAACTGCGGCGGTACATCGAGGACCGCGACGGGTTCAAGCTGGAGGTGGCCGCCCGGTTGCGCGAGCGTGGCGAACGGCCGACCCCGGTCCTCGTCGACAGGGAACTGGCCCGGTACGAGCGGCTGCAGGCGGCGCTCGCCGCGGTGCAGGCGGTCGAGGCGGCCGGAGGCTCGGCGTACTACCACTGCGTCGATCTGACCGACCCGGTGACGGTCGCCACGGTGCTCGCCGACGTACGCAAGGTCAGCGGCCGGATCGACGTGTTGCTGCACGCGGCCGGGCTGGAGATCAGCCATGCGTTGCCGGACAAGCAGCGCAGCGAGTTCGACCTCGTCCTCGGGGTGAAGGCCGATGGTTGGCACAACGTCCTGCGCGCGGCGGCCGATCTGCCCATCGGCGCGACCGTCGCCTTCAGCTCGGTGGCCGGGCGGTTCGGCAACGTGGGCCAGACCGACTACAGCGCCGCGAACGACCTGCTGTGCAAGGTGACGAGCAGCCTCCGGCGGACCCGGCCGGGCACCCGGGCGATCGTGCTGGACTGGACCGCGTGGGGGGGCATCGGCATGGCGACCCGAGGCTCCATCCCGAAGGTCATGGAGGCGGCGGGCGTCGAGATGCTGCCCCCGGAGACCGGCGTCAGCTGGATCCGCCGCGAGCTGTCCGCCAGCGGCTTCCAGGGCGAGGTGGTGGTCGCCGGTGCGCTGGGACAGCTGGCCGCGGAGTACCACCCGCGTGGTGGGCTGGCCGAGGGCGCACTGGGTACGGGCGGCGGTCCGATGATCGGTGACGTCGTCGCGAGTGTCCACAGTGGCCTCGTCGTCCGTACGACGCTCGACCCGGCCACCCAGCCGTTCCTCGACCACCACCGGATCGACGGCATACCGGTGCTGCCCGGGGTCATGGGCATCGAAGCGTTCGTCGAGGCGGCCCGGTTGCTGGTACCGGACCGGCACGTCGCCGCCGTGGAGAACATGGACTTCCGGGTACCGGTGAAGTTCCACCGCGACGAGCCACGGACGCTGACCGTCACGGCGCTGGTCCGCCCGGACGGCGCGGATCTGGTGGCCGACTGCGCGCTGAGCGCGGCGCGGGTGCTGCCCGGTTCCGATACACCGCAACACACGGTGCACTTCACCGGGTCGGTCCGCTTCACCACACCGGCGCCCGAGCCGCAGACCGGGAAGGTGCCGGCACAGCACGGCCCAGCCATCGGCCCGGCCGAGGTGTACCGGCTGTACTTCCACGGTCCGGCGTACCGGGTGGTCGCT
>JAEHDK010000500.1 GCA_016880465.1 Micromonosporaceae bacterium | reverse complement strand
TGTGGCCCGCGTCGACCTCGCGGTGCGTGAACAGCTCGGCGGCATCCTCGGGTACGCCGAGCTGTGGCAGATCGAGCACGCCGGCCCGCCAGGCGTGCTCACCGGTGCGCCGCAGCCCGGCACGGTAGTCCAACGTGGACAACCGCTGTACGAAGTGGACGGTCGCGCAGTTGGCCTGCTCCTCGGCGCTCGGCCGGTGTGGCGCGAGCTGGCCGCCGGAATCCCCCGTGGCGAGGACATCCGCCAACTGGAGCGAAACCTCGTCGACCTCGGCTACTCCAGCGCCGCGGTCGACGATCGGTTCACGGAAGCCAGCGTGGTCGCCGTACGCCGCTGGCAAGCCCGTCTCGGCGTGCCCAGGACCGGCCGGCTGCCGCTCGGCTCGTTCGTGTTCGCGGCCGAGCCGCTGCGCGTCGCAACCCTCGACACACCCGTCGGCGCCCGGATCGGCGGTGCCGTTCTACGCGCCACCTCGACGCGGCAGGTGGTGACCGTGGCGCTGCCGACGGCGCGGCATGGCAGCGTGCGTCCTGGCGGCGCGGTCCAGGTGACGCTACCGGGCGGGGCGCGCGTGCCGGCGACCGTCGCCACCGTCGGCCGGGTGGCGGTGTCCGCGGAAGGCCAGCCGGGCTCGCCGGTGCAGCCGCCGACGATCACGGTGACCGCGACACTCGACCAACCGGACGTGGCCGGTGACCTCGACCAGGCGCCCGTACAGGTGTCGGTCGTCACCGACGAGCGCCGCGGCGTCCTCGCCGTGCCGGTCACCGCGCTGGTCGCCGAGGCGTCCGGCGGCTACGAGATGATCGCCGTCGACGAGCCGGCGCGCCGCCGGATCGCCGTGCGGCCCGGGGTGTTCGACGAGACGTCCGGCCTCGTCGAGGTCTCCGGCGACGAGGTCACCGAAGGCCTGCTCGTGGAGGTACCGGTCCGATGACGGTCGCGCTCTCGCTCCGCCGCGTCCGCAAGGTCTACCCGGGCACGCCGCCGGTGGTGCCGGTCGCCGGCATCGACCTCACCGTCCACAGCGGAGAGATGGTGGCAGTGGTCGGCCCGTCCGGCTCGGGCAAGTCGACGCTGCTGCACCTGATGGCCGCGCTTGACCGGCCGACCGAGGGTGCGGTCGAAATCGCCGGCACCGACGTCGCCCGGCTGCCCGACCGCGCCGTGGCCGGCATCCGGGCACACCGGCTCGGCGTGGTGTTCCAGCAGTTCCACCTCGTCGAGAGCCTCTCCGCCGTCGAGAACGTCGCCGCCGGCCTGCTCTATCAAGGTGTACCGGCGAAGCGACGCACGGCGGCCGCGCGGGATGCCTTGGCCCGGATGGGGCTCGGGCACCGCCTGCGACACCGGCCCAACCAGCTCTCCGGCGGTGAGCGCCAGCGCGTCGCCATCGCCCGCGCAATCGTCGGCGGGCCGGCCGTAGTACTCGCCGACGAACCAACCGGCAACCTCGACACCACCACCGGGGCGGCGATCCTGGCGCTGCTGGTCGAGCTCAACCGCGACGGCACCACGCTAGTGCTCGTCACCCACGACCCAGCGGTCGCCGCGGCCGCGCCCCGGCGGATCGAGCTGCGCGACGGCGTGATCACCTCGGACGGTGCGGCGTGAAGTCCCGGCTCCGGTACGCCGACATCGCCCGGACCGGCTCGGTCGCCCCAAAGTCCCGGCTCCGGTTCGCAGACATCGTGCCGCTCGGCTCGGTCGGCCTGCGCACCCGGCGGATCCGGGCCACGCTCTCGGCCCTCGGGATCGCCATCGGCATCGCCTCGATGGTCAGCGTGCTCGGCATCGCCGCGTCGGCCCAGGCCGACCTGCTGGCCCAGCTCGACCGGCTGGGCACCAACCTGCTCACCGTCGCCGATGGCCAGGCGGTCGGCGGCGGCACCGTACCCCTTCCGGCAACCGCGCCCGTGATGGTGGCGAGAATCGACGGGGTGACCGCGGTCGCGCCGACCGCCGAGTTGCCGTCCGTCCACGCGTACCGCAACGACCGCATCCCGGCCACCCACACCGGTGGCCTGTCGGTGCGCGCCGCCGAGCCGAACCTGTTGGCCACGCTCGACCTCCGCGTCGCGCGGGGCACGTTCCTTAGCGCGGCAAGCTCGCAGTACCCCATCGCCATCCTCGGCGCCGAAGCCGCTTCCGTGCTCGGTGAGGCCGACCGGATCTGGGTCGGCGGGCGCTGGTTCACGGTCGCCGGCGTGCTGCGGCCATTCCCCCTCGCAGCGGAGATCGACCGGTCGGTGATCGTCGGGTTCCCGGTGGCCAACCGGCTGTACGGGTACGACGGCCACGCCAACCGCATCTACGTCCGGGCCGACGTCGACAGGGTCGAGGCCGTGTCCGGCACGCTGGCCCGCACGGCGAACCCAGCCAACCCGGTCGCGGTCGCCGTCAGCCGCCCGTCCGACGTGCTCACCGCAAGGCTCGCCGTCGCACAGTCCGGCACCGGCCTGTTCCTCGGCCTAGGCGCGGTCGCGTTGCTCGTCGGCGCGATCGGCATCGCGAACGTCATGGTCATCGGCGTACTGGAGCGGCGTGCCGAGATCGGCCTGCGCCGCGCGCTCGGCGCCCGCCGGGAACACATCGGTGCCCAGTTCCTCACCGAGTCGCTGCTGCTCGCCCTGCTCGGCGGTGCCGCCGGGCTGGCCGCCGGCGCCGCGATCACGGCCGTCGTCGCGCACAGCCGGAGCTGGACCACCACCGTGCCCGCCCTCGCGCTGTGGGGTGGCCTTGCCGCGGCGCTCGGCATCGGTGCGGTCGCGGGTCTGTACCCGGCCGTACGCGCCGCCCGCCTCGCCCCAACCGACGCGCTGCGCACGGTGTGACGCCCTCCCTGCGTGCCGAGACGCCGAGCAGCCGGCCCGGCATCGCAGACAGGTTTCTCATGCCGTTGCTGCCGAGCCAGCCGAAGCCGTTCACGCACTCGACGACGACGCCGCTGATCTTGCAGACGATGGTGCCGTCATTGGCGCCGCCGTTGTTTCGCGACGTCGGGGTCACCGGCGCCGAGCTCGACCGCCTGATCGCCCGCCAGCGGGACTACTTCCAGACCCGTGGCCAGGGCGTCGAGTGGAAACTTCGTGCTCACGACCTGCCCGCGGATCTTCCCAAGCGCCTGGTGGCAGCCGATTTCGTACCGGGGGAGCCGTCAACGGTGCTGGTCGGCTTCGCCGAGGAGGTGGCTGCCGAACCGGTCCTGCCCGACGGCGTCGTGCTGCGGCGCGTCAGCGAAGCCGACGACCTGCGCCGCATCGCCGACCATCAGACTGAGGTGTGGGGGTTCGACTGCTCCTGGATCGCGGCCGACCTCATCGCCCAGGTGTCGGCTGATCCCGGCAAGATCACCATCCTGGTCGCGGAAGCCGGTGACCGGATCGCCTGCACTGCCTGGGCGGTCTACTACCATGGCGCCGACTTCGTCGCGCTGCTCGGTGGCACGACGCTGCCGGACTGGCGGACGCGGCCTCTATCGCGCCATGATCGCCGCCCGGGCCCGCGAGGCCGTCGCCCGCGGCTTCCGGCTGCTGCACGTCGACGCGTCCCCAAACAGCGCGCCCATCCTGCGCCGGTGCGGCTTCCACGAGATCACCACCTCGACGCACTACCAGTGGACGCCGCCGAACTAACGGATTCGAACCGCCGCTCTTGGCGTGCTCGACACGCGATGAGGTCGCTGGCAGAGGATGTCGCGGTCTTCGTGGAACCTTGGGTTGGCGGTCCCCACCCGAGTCCTGGTGGTAGGTCTCAGGTGACCCGCCAAGACACCGAAGGAAGAGACCGCCATGTCGTGGTGGCGCGTTGCAGCCGCCTCACACCCGCACATCGACAACGACTACCGTGATATTGTCCCGGCCGCCATGGTTCAGACCCAGGGTGATGAGCTGATCGGCTGCGTCGGCTGATGCGCCGCGCAAGGCGAGTACTTCATGGACTTTAGATTGCGGGACGAAGGAGCTGAGGCCGTCAGAGCACAGCAGGAACCGGTCGCCCGGTCGCAGGGTCCAGCAGGTGAGATCGGGCGAATGACCGTCACTGCGACCGTCGAGGAACCGGCACAGACTGTGCGTCAGGTTGGGCACAGCAGCAGCATCGGCGACGAGGTGTTCGCCGGTGTGGTCCTCGGTGATTTGCACACTCTTACCGTCGCGCAGCAGATAGGCGCGGGAATCGCCGACATTCGCCAAGACGGCCGCTGAGCCTGAGCAGAGCAGGGCTACCAGCGTGCTCGCCATTCCAGCCAATTTGGGATCCGTCGTGATCCTGCGCCTTAGACCCACGTTGGCGGCGTGTATCGCGCGGCCGGCGACGGCGGCTAGGTTGGCTGGGCCGCTTGGCTGGTCGTACGGCCGCAAGATGTCTATGACGGTCCTGCTCGCGACGTCACTGGCGACGTGGCCGCCCAATCCGTCCGCGACGGCGAACAGGTGCCGGCCAACATACCAGGCGTCCTGGTTACGTTGCCGTGCCAGCCCGATGTGCGTGCGACCGGCGGCTGTAACGGTGAGGTTCACGTCACGACCCGCCATGGTCGGGATCGATGTCCCTCACGTCCCCTGGCCACGGCTCCTGCGCTGAGGCGTCGCGGTGCAGCACATGGACGGTTTCCACACGGTCGCCTGCAACGACGTACTCCGTAACTTCGACCGGTTTCAAGTCAGCTCCAGATCTGCCGACCCGCACGATTTCCAGCACGGGCAGGCTGGTCGGAATCTCCAGTACCGTGGCCTCCTCCTCGGTTGGCCTTCGGGCCCGGTGAAACTCCATCCATTTGATCGGCCAGTGGCCGGCCTGCTCAATTCGGTACAGCCATTCACCGGCGGCCGGCTTCTTGTCGACATCGGCAACGAGTTCGGCCACGCGGGGGTGGATCCACGACGTGTTGATCTGGAACGGCGCTTCCGACGCTGGGCCGGTGACCCGAAACCGGCGCAGGACAAGCGAGCCCACCGGTACTCCGAGCAGCTTTGCTATGCGGCCGCCGTGCAGCTCAGCCAAGTCTGTGACGGCCTGACCATGCTGGACCCATACCTCCTGGCTGCTAGCTGATGGGAACGAGTAGCCATGGGTTTGCTGGTTGCGTTTCACGAGGTTGCCGCGCGGGCGCCGCGGGCGGATCGTGCCGTGACGAACAGTGATGCCTCGGCCCTGAACGGCCCAGACATAGCCTTCGGACTCCAGCACGGCGATGGCGCGAGCCACCGCATCAAGGTTGGCGCCGTACTCGGCCGCGAAGTCATCCAAGCGTGGTAGGCGGGTACCGGGCGCCCACTCGTTGGCTTCGATCCGCCGCCGAATCTTGGCGGCGAGGTCCTGGTATCGCGAGTGCACCGCCACGGACTCCACTCCTCACCTGGGACTGTCAGGATTTTTGTGTGTGGGCGGTGGGCGGTGCTAGTTTTCGGTGATCCTGTCGCCGTAGTAGACGCCAAGGCGTTGAGGGCGGTTTTCCAGCCGCTAGTTTGCTGGATACGTTACCCCGGTTGGCTCGGGGTGTGCGAATGACCAGGTGGAGGACCTTGAGTGCGGCCCGTTCGTTGGGGAGTGGCCACGGGCGCGTACGGCCCGCCGGATGCGGGCGTTGATCGACTCGATGTGGCGTGGGCACCCGGTATGAAGTCAGGCGGAGCCCCGTGCGTTGTTCCGCTTATCCCGGCGGCTGAGGGTCGGGCTTACGGTGTTCCGGGCAGCATCTGGACACCACCCGCATCGACAGTGACCCGCTCACCCTGGCGCAGCAGATGGCCCGGCAGCTCATCGATGGCGTCGGCCCGATCTTCGCGTCGGTGTTCGTCGCCGAGATCGGCGACGTGACCCGGTTCCCCGGTCCGGTGCAGCTGTGCTCGTGGGCGGGGTTGACGCCACGCCACCGCGAGTCGGATACCAAGGTCCACCGAGGGCGGATCACCAAGCAGGGTTCCACCCTCGTGCGGTGGGCCGCCGTCGAGGCGGTCCACCGCATCCGCCGCGGTCCCCTGGCCAGTGTCCGCGTGCGTGTCGCAGCGCCGCGGCGCCAACATTCGCAGTAGGCCCCTGGACCCGGTCCAGGAACCGGTGAAGTCGCAGCGCGGCCTCGGCGACCGCGTTGGCGATCGTGCCCGTCGAGGCCGCAGCGCGCACAGGTCGGCCATCGTGGCCGCGGCCCGACCAAAAGGCAGGAACTGCGCCGCCCGCAGGTACACCAGCCGGGCCTTGAGCCCCGGCCCGAACTGCACCCGACCGATGACACCGGCCGGCGCGTCCCCGGCGGACGGTCCCCACAATGACGGCGGGCACGAACGACTCCTCACCCACCCCAGCCCTCACCGGACCAGAGACAAGATCAACGACGCCACACCGCCTCGTCATGGCCACGCCGGGTGGCGGCTAACACACCGGAACCACCCGGTGGGGCTCTTCAACGCCGCAACCATCGGCACCCACAACGCCGCCCGGTCGGCGTCCTCAGCGCCGGTCAACGGGGGTCTCGAACCTAATCAATGCCTCCCGGAAGGGCACTCTCGGTGCAAGGATCTCATGCCTGGCGCGGCGACAGCGCGGTTGGTGTTTGCGAGTCGCTGGTGAGCAGGGAGGAAAGGTCACGCGGGAGCGCCTTGACCCCGACGGCGGTGGAGTACGCCGTCATGCTGGCCTTGTGATGGCGATGATCATCCGCGGCCGGCCGGCACGCCACGGTGGTGATCGTGGACCAGGTGTTGGTGTCCGCCGCGGATGATCGTGATGACGAAACGCGACGTTCGGCAGCGCCGGCGCCGGATGTAGGACATGCCGAGCGATGGCCTGGCGCAGATGGCGTAACGGCGTGCGGGCTGATGCTGCTTGTCGCTGGTGGTCAAGAGTCGGTGAGCTCGACGGTCACGGTCGCGATATCTCCCACGTCGAGGGCTTCGGCGTTGCGGACAGCGCGCTTGATCGGCAGCACGTAGCTGCCGATCCCGCTGCCCGGAAAGATCGAGGTCGCCCACGTGCTGCCGCCGACCGTCACACGCACCCGCAGCGAACCGAAGCCACGACGCGATCCGTCAGCCAGCTGACGGAGCTCCTCGGATGCCTCGACCGGCAGGCTGACGAAGGTCCAGCTGTCGGCGCGCCGGGCATCCCAAATCCACAGCTCGGCATCGAAAACGACGATCACGACTTCAGGATCACATGCGGGTCTGACAGTCCTTGACCGGCCATTGCTATCGACTCGTTTCCATCGCGGCGATACACGCTGGTCGAACGCACTGACATGCCGCATCGCGCATTCGCTCGCTGCCCTTGATCCGCCTCGCCTTCGGCCAGGCGCCGGGGCGCTACCAGATCCTCGCCGCGATCAACGCCGTCCACACCGACGCCCGCGACATCCGTACACCGACTGGTCGCAGGTCATCGCGCTCTACGACCAGCTGGCCCGGCTCGACCCCTCGCCGATCGTGCGGCTCAACCGGGCGATCGCGGTCGCCGAGCTCGACGGCCCGCAGGTCGCCCTGGCCGAGGTGAACGGCCTGCCGCTGCAGGGCTACCACGCCTACCACGCCACCCGCGCCGACCGGCTGCGCCGGCTGGGCCGAAGCCAGCAGTCACGGGCGGCGTACGACCGGGCCTGGCCGGCAACACCGCCGGGACGGCGTACCTGACCCGTCGCCGCGACCAGCTGGCCGGCCCGTAAACCGCACCACCCCGGTCACCGCCCAAGCCGCACCCCAGCTGCGGCAGGCGGTAGACGACCCTGCCGCGCAGGTCCGCGGCGCGGACCGGCTGTGCGTCAAGCCGCCGGCGGCGTCGCCGCGCGTCGTGAGCACGGCCTCGCCCGCAGCAGCGGCCCCAGCAACGAGCAAAGGCGTGGCAATGCTCTCGATGTCGGTAGCCGAGTGCGAAATCGCCGACGTACGGCCTTGTTCGGGGAAGGCACAGCATGAACCTGTAGCACGGACCGTGCCACAACCGATGAGATCGGTGTCGGCCCGGTCCGACCGAACGACGACCAAACCAACGAGAAGGGAACCACGACCATGCAGCTGACGACCATCACGATCGTCTCCGTCGACGGAGTGATGCAGGGACTCGGCGGGCCGGACGAGGACCGCAGCGGCGGATTCGAGCGCGGCGGATGCGTCACGCCGCTGTTCGACAACGAGGCCATGACGTTTCTCAACCAGGTCTACCAGCGCGCCGACGCGTTCCTGTTCGGCCGGCGGACCTACGAGATCTTCGCCGGCTCCTGGGGAGCAATGGAGGATCTACGTGCCCACCCGATCGCGGTGGC
>JAEHDK010000499.1 GCA_016880465.1 Micromonosporaceae bacterium | reverse complement strand
TCCGGCCCGCCGCGATGATCGGCCACTCCATCGGGGAGTACGTCGCCGCGACCCTGGCCGGCGTGTTCACGTTGCCGGACGCGCTGCGGCTCGTCGCCGCGCGGGGCCAGCTCATGCAGAGCATGCCGCCCGGTGCCATGCTCGCCGTCCAGGCCGACGAGGACGTCGTCCGTGCCGACCTGCCGGACGGGCTCGCGATCGCCACCGTCAACGGCCCCGGTGCCTGTGTGGTCGCCGGCCCGAGCGACCTCGTCGGGCGGTACGCGGAGACGTTGCACGGCAAGGACATCGGCAGCCGTGCGTTGCGCACCTCGCACGCCTTCCACTCGCCGATGGTGGAGCCGATCCTCGACGAGTTCACCGCGCTCGTCGCGGACGTCCCGCGGCAGGCGCCGCGGCTGCCGTTCCTGTCGAACCGCACCGGCGACTGGATCACGGCGGAGCAGGCCACCGATCCGGCGTACTGGTCCGCCCACCTGCGCGAGGCCGTCCGGTTTGGCGACTGCGTGGCACGGTTGCTGTCGTCCGGCGACTGGGCGATGGTCGAGTGTGGACCCGGCCGCCAGCTCGTCGGCCTGGCCCGGATGCAGGTCGCGCAGGGCGCTCCGGTACCGCTGCCCAGCCTGCCGGGCCCGGCCGACCGGCAGGGCGACCTGGAGGTCCTCTACGGCGCAGTGGGCCGGCTGTGGGTGGCCGGCGTGGCGTTCGACACCGAGTCGTTCGGGGCAGCGGGCCGGCGGATCCCGCTGCCGACATACCCCTTCGAGCGCGGGTACCACTGGGTCGACCCGGATCCCACGACCGCGGAACCGGCCCGGCCCGGGACGGCCGCTCCGCGCGGACTGCCCATGGCGGAGTGGTGCAGCGTCCCGGCCTGGCGGCGGCTCGCCCCGGTGGCCGAGTCGGCACCGCTGGCGCGGTGTCTGCTCCTCGCCGACGGGCCGGCGGGTGCGGCCGTGGGCGCGCGGCTCACCGCGGCCGGTACCACCGTCCTCGAGGTCGTACCCGGCGAGGCGTTCGGCCGCGACGCCGCCGGCCGGTACACCGTCCGGCTCACCGAACGCGACGACTACGCGGCACTGCTCGGTGAGCTCGCGCGCGAGGGCGGCGTGCCCACCCGGCTGGTCCACGCCTACTGTCTCGAGGACGTCGCCGACGTCGCGCTCGGTCGGAGCTTCTACAGCCTGCTCGCCCTGGGCCAGGCGCTGGCCGGCGCCGAGTTGGCCGAACCGCTGCACGTCGATGTGGTGACCACCGGTACCCGCGACGTGGTGGGCGGCGACGTCACCCGGCCCGAGTCCGCCACTGTCGCCGGCTTCGTGACGGTCGTGCCGCTCGAGTTGACGAGCGTTACCGTCCGGCACATCGACGCGGATCCGCCGGCCGGGCCGGGCGCCGTCGGTAGCCAGGTCGCCGCCGAGCTGGCCGTCCTGCCGACCGGCGAGCCGGGCGAGGCGGTGGCGCTGCGCAGCGGCCGGCGCTGGGCACCGACGTTCGAGTCGGTCCCGCTGCCGAGCGGTGGTGCCGGACCGCGGCCCGGTGGCGTGTACCTCATCACCGGCGGGCTGGGCGGGCTCGGCGTGACGATCGCCGAGGACCTCGCCACTTCCGTGGGAGCCAAGCTCGTCCTGCTGGCGCGTACGCCCCTGCCGCCGCGGACCGGGTGGGACGCGTACGCCGGCCGGACCGACCGGGTCGGCCGGGCGGTCGCCGCGATCGGCCGGATCGAAGCGGCCGGCGGCGAGGTGCTGGTCATCGCCGGGGACGCGTCCAGCGTCGACGACCTGCGCCGGGTACGTACCGACACACTGGCACGGTTCGGCCGGTTGGACGGGATAGTGCACGCCGCTGGTCTGCCCGGCGGAGGACTGGTCGAGGCGAAGACCCGGGCCGCCGCGGAGCGTGTCCTTGCGCCAAAGGTCGCCGGCACGCTGGCGTTGGCCGAAGTCTTCGGTGACCTGGACCTCGACTTCGTCGCGTTGTGCTCGTCGATCAGCGGCCTGTTCGGCGGCCTGGGTGAGGTGGACTACTGCGCGGCCGGCGCGTTCCTCGACGCGTACGCGCACAGCGGGAAGGGCTTCTCCGGCCGGGTGCTCTCGCTCGACTGGGGCGGCTGGCTGGACGTCGGCATGTCCGCCGAGACTGCGCTCCCGGATGTGCTCCGGTCGACCATGGACGCCGCGACCGGTGGCGGCCACGACCTGCCCGTCGACCGCATAGACCACCCGGTGCTGACCGCCCGGCACGGGCCCGTCGGCGGCCCGGGCTGGTGTGTCGGGATCGTCAGCCCCGCCGCGCACTGGATCCTCGGCGAGCACCGGATCGCCGGCGTACCGGTGATGCCCGGTACCGGGTACCTGGAGATCGCCCGGGCGGCAATCGCGTCGGCCGTACCCGCACCGGCCCGCGACTGGATGGTCGAGCTGCGGGACGTGACTTTCCTCAAGCCGATGGCCGTCCCCGACGGTTCGCTCACCGAGCTGCGCGTGCTCCTCGAGCCCGCGGACGACGGAGTGGACTTCCGGATCACCAGCGGTGCCGAGGTGCACGTCCAGGGCAATGGTGGCTGGGTCGAGCCGAGGGCGGTCGCGGTGCCCGATCCCGAGCAGATCCGCGCGCGATGCCGTACCGAGCGTGAGCTACGGCTCGGGTACAGCCAGGCGCAGTCTGGCCTGTTGTCGTTCGGGCCGCGGTGGGCGAGCCTGCGCCGCATCCACACCGGTACCGCCGAGGCATTGGCGCGGCTCGAGGTCCCCAGCGCGGTGGCCGGCGAGTTGGACCGCTGGCCGCTGCATCCGGCCGTCCTCGGCGAGGCCACGTTCTTCGCCAGCGATGAGGACGGTACCCGGCTGCCGCTGGGGTACGGCCGGGTCACGGTGTACCGGCCGATGCCGCCACAGCTGTGGGCCCACGCGCGGATCCGCAGCGGCGGTGAGGTGGAGACCATCGACGTGCTGCTGTTCGATGACGCCGGCCGGGTGGTGGCCGACATCGGCGAGTTCATTCTGCGGCTCGTCGATCCGCAGAGCGTGGCATCGTCGATCACCCAGCGGCCGGCTGAGCCGGAGCCGTTGGTGGTGGAGTCGCGGCCCGCGCCGCTCCGGGACACGATCGGCATCCACCCGCCCGACGGTGCGCAGGTGTTCCGCCGGCTGCTCGGCGTGGATCTCGGTGCACAGGTGCTCGTCAGCGCCCGCACACTGGCCGACCACATCGCCCGCGCTCGGTCGGCGACGACCAGCTCGCTGGCGGGGCAGCTCGACGCGGCGCGCGGCCGCTCCGGTGCCGGTGCGGCGGCCGTCGGCACCGACCTGGCGTCCATCCTGGCTGCGGTCTGGGGGGACGTCCTCGGGGTCGCCGATGTCGGGGCGGACGACGACTTCTTCGACCTCGGGGGCAACTCACTGGTGGCGGTCCAGCTGATCGCCCAGATCCGCAAGGCCGTCGACGTCCGGCTGCCGATCCGCAGCCTGTTCGAGACGTCGACCGTCGCCGGCATCGCGGCCCTGGTGGAGAAGCTGCGAGCCGCGGACGACGGCGCAGCCGAGCCGGCGCCCGCGTCTGCGGCCGTGACCATCCCGCGACTGGCCCGGCCGGAATAGCTACCCGACAGGAGTGACACGACCATGGCGAGCACGTTCACCGCACCGCTCTCGTTCGCCCAGGAGCAGCTGTGGTTCCTGGACCGCCTGGATCCAGGACGCCAGACCTACAACGTGCCGCTCGCGATCCGGATGCGCGGTCCACTGGACGTGCCGGCGGTGCGGTCGGCGGTGACCGAGCTGGTCCGCCGCCACGAGACGCTGCGGACCACCATCGACGAGCGGGACGGCAAGGCGGTCCAGGTGGTCGCGCCCGCACCGACCGTCGAGCTGTCGCTGCCGGTGGAGGACGGTCGGCCCCAGCCGGGAGAGGACGCCGACCCGGCCGCGAGGCGCCTCGCCGACGCGGACGCTGCCATTCCGTTCGATCTGCGCCAGGGTCCGTTGTTCCGGCCGCGGCTGTTCCGGATCGCGGCGGACGACCACCTGCTCACGCTGTGTACCCACCACATCATCTCGGATGGCTGGTCGCTCGAGGTGATCGTCTCCGACATCGGTGTGCTCTACGAGGCCGCTCGCGCCGGTACCCTCACCGAGAAGTCGCCGCTGCCGGAACTGCCCGTCCAGTACGCGGATTTCGCCGCCTGGCAACGGGAACGGCTCGCCGGAGAGGCGCTCGAGGAGGAGTTGCGGCACTGGGCGCGTACGCTCGCCGGCGCCCCGGTCCTCGAGCTGCCCACCGACCGGCCCCGGCCGGTGACACCGTCGTTTGCCGGCAACCACGTCAGCATCGACATGGCCAGCGACGTGATGGCGAAGCTGCGGGCGCGGTCCCGCGAGCATCGCGCGACGATGTTCATGGTCATCATCGCCGCGTTCAACGTCGTGTTGAGCCGGTACTCGGGCCAGCGGGACATCGTCATCGGTACGGCCAGCGCCGGGCGGGACCTGCCGGAGCTCAAGGGTGTGATCGGCTTCTTCACCAACATGGTGGTGCTCCGCACGGACCTGTCGGGCGATCCCACGTTCCTCGAGATCCTGCAGCGGGTCCGGGAGGTGGCGCTGACCGCGTACACCCATCAGGAGGTGCCGTTCGAGAAGGTCGTCGAGCGGGTCGGGCAGCGCCGGGACCCGAGCCGTAACCCGCTGTTCCAGGTCGCGATGGCCCTGCTCCCGGCCGCGATCGCGGCGGAAGGCGACGCCCCCGAAACCGAGCTGAGGACGTCGATGGTGACGACCGGTACCGGTGGTGCGCGCTTCGACATCGGCATCAACGTTGGCGAGACCGGGGACGCGCTGCGAGTCTTCGTCGAGTACGCCACCGACCTGTTCGACCGGCCGCGGATCGTGCGGATGATCGGGCACTTCGAGCAGGTGCTCGCGGCCGCGGCCGCCGACCCGACCGTCCGGCTCTCCCAGGTACCGATGCTGACCGACGCCGAACGGCAGCAGGTGTTGCACGAGTGGCAGGGCCCGGCACAGCAGTACCGCCGGGCGCCGGTTCACCAGTTGATCGCCGAGCAGGCGGCGCGCGCGCCGGACGCGGTGGCCGCGGTGTGCGCGGGTGCGGAGCTGACCTACGGCGAGCTGGAGCGCCGGGCGGGCCTCGTGGCGCGGTACCTGCGCGAGCGCGGCGTCACGCGGGAGGACGTCGTGGGTGTGGGGCTCGAGCGCGGCCTCGACGTCCCGGTCGCCCTGGTGGGCGTCCTCAAGGCGGGTGCCGCGTTCCTCGCGGTCGATCCGAGCCATCCGGCCGGCCGGAATGACGAGGTCCTGCGCGACGCGCGGGCCCGTTTCCTGATCAGCCAGGAGCCGTTGCGGGACCGCCTGCCCACCGCGCCCGACCGCGAGCTCCTGGCGCTGGACGCGGTGCTCGCGGACGCCGAGCCGCTGGCCGGCCGGCCGCTGGCCGAGCTGGCCGACGCCGACTCGATGATGTACGTGCTCTACACGTCCGGCTCGACCGGCCGGCCCAAGGGTGTCGTGGTCGAGCACGGCGCGATGTGCAACTACATGCAGTGGCTCGGCGACACGTACGAGATGCGGCCCGGTGCCCGGGTGCTCCAGTACGCGTCGCTGGTCTTCGACCTGGCCGAGGCGGAGATCTTCACGGCGCTGAGCCGCGGCGCCACCCTGGTCCTCGTCCCCGAGGACGCCAAGCTGTCGCCGCCGGCCCTGTCGGCGCTCATCCGCGACGAGCGCTGTACCTACATCGGCGCGCCACCGGCGCTGCTCGGCCTGGTCGACGCGGGGCCCTACCCGGACCTGCGCGGTCTGCTCGTCGGCGGGGAGGCGTTCTCCGGCGACCTGGTCAACCGGTGGAACCTGCCCGGCCGCACGTTCGTCAACGGGTACGGCCCGACCGAGTCCACGGTCGGCTGCATCCGCTACATCTGCGAGCACATCACGTGGCGCTCGTCGCCACCGATCGGCCGGGCGCTGCCCAACCGCACGGCGTACCTCGTGGACGAGTGGAACAACCCCGTGCCCGTGGGCGTCCCCGGCGAGATCCTCATCGGCGGCGAGGGTCTGGCCCGTGGGTACCTCGGCCGCCCGGACTGGACCGCCGAACGGTTCACCGAGGATCCGTTCGTTCCCGGCGGGCGCGTGTACCGCACCGGCGACCTGGCCGCGTGGACCGAGGAGGGGCAGATCCAGTTCCTCGGCCGCATCGACACCCAGGTGAAGCTGCGTGGCCAGCGCATCGAGCTGGAGGAGATCGAGGCCGTGCTCACCGCGCACCCGGCGGTGGCACAGGCTCTGGTCGCGATGCGCGAGGACCGGCCGGGCGAGAAGCGGCTCGTGGGGTACGTGCTACCCGGCGGTGCGGCCGCCGGTACGTCCCCGCCCGCGCCGCAGGAGCTGCGCGAGCTGGTCGCGCGGGAGCTGCCGCCGTACATGGTGCCGGCCGTGGTCGTCGTG
Organism: Micromonosporaceae bacterium; assembly: GCA_016880465.1. GTDB lineage: Bacteria > Actinomycetota > Actinomycetes > Mycobacteriales > Micromonosporaceae > EFPC-2. The sequence continues at coordinate 3,475 of JAEHDK010000499.1, read as the reverse complement.
CTCGACGAGTTGCCGCTGACCCCGTCGGGCAAGGTGGACCGGGCGGCCCTGCCCGCCCCGGCCGCCGAGCGGAGCGGCGCCGGCGATTACCTCGAGCCGCGTACCGCCACCGAGCGCACGGTCGCCGAGGTGTTCGCGACCATCCTCGGCCTCGACCGGGTGGGCGCTACCGACGACTTCTTCGAGCTGGGCGGCAGTTCACTCCAGGTGGCCGCGGTGATCAATGAGGTGCGCGACAGGACCGGCGTGACGCTGCCGATGCGCGACGTGTACACCACGCCCACCGTGGGCGCGGTGGCCGCCGCGCTGGACGCGGCAACGGACACCGACGCCACCGGCAAGACGGGTCTCGTCCTGACCCTGCGCGCCACCGGCGACCGCCCGCCGCTCATCTGCATACCGCACGTCTTCGGCTCGTCGCTCGGGTACCGCAGCCTCGTCGACCATCTGCCGGACGACCAGCCGTTGTACGCGCTGGAGGCCCCCGGGCTGGACGACGACCGCGCGCCAGTGTCCACAATGGAGGGCCTGGCCGAGGTGTACATCGCAGCGATCCGCGAACACCATCCGCGCGGCCCGTACGTTCTCGCCGGACACTCGATGGGCGGCGTCACCGCGTACGAGATGGGGCTCCAGCTCGCCGAGGCCGGCGAGGACGTCACGGTGATCCTCGTCGAGGGGAACCTCGACCCGCAGCCGCCCGCCGGACGCGCGCACATCGCGCAGCGGTTCGTCGACATCATGACCGGGGTCTACGAGAAGCCGTCGGTCGCGATCGACCCCGAGCTGGACTCGGTGCCCGAAGCCGAGTTCCTCCACCGGCTGTGGGCCGTCGTGCGCACGATCGGCGTCGACACCATCCCCGACGAGGTCCGGCTGCGTCGAGGGTTCGGCGTGTTCGCGGCGAACGCCAGCGCGCTCTGGGCGTACCGGCCGTCGCGCGCCTTCCCGGGCCCGTTGACGCTGATCCGGTCCGTCGACCACACGGCCGTCGCTCCCGGCAAATGGGTCGACCAGGCCGGCGGCGGGCTGACCGAGTACCTGGTCCCCGGCGACCATTACTCCATCTGGTCGGAGCCGAACCTGACCGTCCTGGCGGCCACGTTCCGCGAGATCCTCTACTCGTCCGACCGCGCGGAGGCGGTGACGTCGTGAGCGAGACAGTGGTCGCAACTCCGACCGCGGTTCCCGCGCGCAAGCGCGGGATCCTGCGTGCCGAGCCGGACTTCCGCAAGCTGTGGATCGGGCAGACGTCCTCGCTCATCGGAGCGCAGGTGGCGGTGTTCGCCGTGCCGGTCGTGGCGATCCTCACGCTGCACGCGAACGAGCTGCAGATGGGCGTGCTCAGTACCGTCGGCCGGCTGCCGTCCCTGCTGTTCCTCTTCGCCGGCGTGTGGGCCGACCGGGTCAGCCGCCGTAAGACCATGATCGGCGCTGGCCTGGTCCGGGCCGTGTGCATCTTCGTGGTACCGGTGCTGTACCTGGTCGACGCCCTGACGCTGGCCGCGCTCGTGGCGGTCGTCTTCGCGATCGGCGTGCTGAGCGTGTTCTACGACGTCGCCAACATGTCGTACCTGCCGACGCTCGTCCCGCGGGAACGCCTCGGCGAGGCCAACGCGCGGATGCAGCTGTCCATGTCGGTCTCCCAGCTGCTCGGGCCGGGGCTCGGCGCGTTGGCAATCGGCGCGGTCGCGGCCGCTCTGCTGCTGTCCGCGGACACCCTCGGGCTGCTCGTCGCCGTCGCCGCGGTCGCGCTGATCCGCCGTCCGGAGCCGCCGATGGAGCCCGCCGCGACCCGACCGGTCTTCGCCGCGATCGGCGACGGCCTGCGCTGGGCGTGGCGGCAGCCGCTGGTCCGGCCGGGTCTGATCGCCATCGGGCTCTACATGACGTCGTTCTTCGCCATCCTCACGCTGCTCATGCTGTACATCCTGCGCGACCTTGGCCTGGCGCCGCAGTGGGCCGCGCTCATGCTGGCAGTCGGCGGGGTTGGCGCGCTGGTCGGCGCAACTGTGGCCGTACCGGCGATGCGGGGTGTGGGCGTGGGGCCCGCGTTTGTCTGGTCGAGCCTGCTCGGGGTGGCCGGGCTGGCGTTGGTCCCGCTCGCCGCCGGCCCCACCTGGCTGATCATCGCGATGCTGGCCACCGCGCTGTTCGTGTACGGCCTCGGCAGCCAGATCGCGATCGTCAATCACACCACGCTGCGAATGGCCATAACGCCCAACGAGCTCCAGGGCCGGATCAACGCGACGTACCGCGCGGTGCAGTTCGGTGTCGGCCCGCTGGGTGGCCTGCTGGGCGGCCTCGTTGGGGTGCAGCTGGGCGCTCGTACCACGATCGCCTTCGCGGTCGCGGCGATGCTGATCCCCTGGGCAGTCCTGATCTTCTCACCGGTCGCGCGGCAGCGTGAGCTGCCCGCAGCGGAGGGAACGGAGTGACGCGCTGATGATCGACGTGCCCCGGGAGTGGACCGCCGGGCCTACGGTGCCGTACCCGGAGGCGAGCTTCCCCGAGGTGGTGCTCGCCCAGGCGGCACGGCGGCCCGACGCGGTGGCGGTACGGCAGTGGGCCGACCAACTGACGTACGCCGAACTCGTCGACGCGGCCGGCCGGCTCGCCGGGCAGCTGCGCGAACTCGGCGTCGGACCGGAGGTACCCGTTGCGGTGTGCCTGCGCCGGCGTCCCGAGGCGGTCGTCGCGATCCTCGGTGTGATGCTGGCTGGCGGGGTCCACCTGCCGCTGGAGCTGGACCATCCACCGCGCCGGCTGCGCGAGATCGTGACCGACGCCGGGGTGACGGTCGGGGTGGTCGACACAGAGGGCCGCGACCTGCTGAGCGACCTCGTGTCGACGTGCCTCGCCGTGCCGCTACCGGGTTCGGCCGGTCCCGCGGTGACCGCCTGCCCCGCGGGCCCGGACGATGCCGCCTACGTCCTCTACACGTCGGGTTCGACCGGACGCCCCAAGGGCGTGGTCGTCACCCATCGCAGCCTCGTCGCGTACCTGGCGGGGCTGGTCGAGCGCTTCGGCTTGACCGAGGACGTCGTCTCGGTGTCGTTCTCGTCGTTCGGCTTCGACGCGTTCGTGGGCGACCTGCTGATGCCGCTGACCATCGGCGGGCAGGCGGTCCTGCTCAGCGAGGCCGACCGCGGGGACCCGGAGCGGGCACACCGGTTCATCAACCAACACGGCGCCACGTTCGGCATCCTCACCGCGGCGCTGCTGCCGGTCCTCGATCCCGCCGCGACGCCGGGCTGGTCGACGGTCCTGGCCGGCGGCGAGGTCATGCCGCCGAGCGAGGTCGCCCGGTGGGCGATGGACGGCCGGCGCTTCGTGAACGTGTACGGGCCGACCGAGACCACGGTGTGCGTCACGTGCGTCGAGGTGTCCGGGGAATGGACCGAGCCGGTACCGATCGGCGCCCCGTTCCCGAACCACCACGCCTACGTCGTGGACGCCGACCTGCGTCAGGTCC
>JAEHDK010000498.1 GCA_016880465.1 Micromonosporaceae bacterium | reverse complement strand
GCGGTCCGGGTGGGCGGCAAGCGCTACCTCGCGGCCGGGCCGATCGAGCCGGCCACCGGCGCGGTACGGCTGCTGCCGCCGTTCGACCCGTTCGTGCTGGCCGTCGCCGACAAGACCAGCTTCGGTCCACCCGCTACCACGGCCGCGGTCTGGCGGCGCGGCCGCTGGGTCTCGGCGGTCGTGCTGCGCGACGGGCGGCCGATCGGCACCTGGCAGGTCACCACGGCCCGATCCCGCCGGGTGGTCAGCGAACCGTTCGCGACCCTCGACCCACCGACCAAGCGGGCGATCGACGAGCAGGCGGCCCGGATCGAGGCGTACCTGGCCGCGAGCTGACGCCTAGCCGGCGACCGGGTAACCCAGTGACCGGGCCAGCGCTACCGTCATCGGGGCGAGCGAACCCGGATCGTAGTCGGTACGCCACTCGTCGGCCACCGCCGGCTCGATGCGGGTGTACCGGCCGAACTTCACATCCCCGGCCATCCGCGACTCGGGGTAGAGCCCGTCGACCATCCGCCCACCCGACCCGTACGGGTCGAGCAGCGCCTCGTGGAACGGTACGCCGAGGAAGTCGGCCAGCCGGTGGGCCTGCTCGGCCGGGCGGCCCACCAGGTCCTCGAAGCGCACCACCAACTGCCGTTGCGCCGGTACGGTGGCCAGGAACTCGACGAGGTTCTCGTTGCTGACCAACCAGACCAGCTCGGCCAGTTGGCGACGGCCGAACGCGTGCCGGTGGCGGAACACCTGGTCCAGCCGGGCGTCCACATAGGACCGGATCGAGGCCGCCGGGTGGCGCACCAGGTGCACGTAGTGCGCGCCGGCAAAGATCGCCTCGGCGCGGCGCAGTGCGGTGGCGTCCATCGCGTACGTGGTGGTCTTGTCGACCAGCAGCCGGTCGCCGGCCAGCCCCTGCAGCTCCCGGTAGAACGCGGCGACCGGGTGCCCGTCGGCCCGCTGCGCCACGTACCGCCTCGCCTCCGCCGCCGAGCAGCCCAGCAGCTCCCGTACCGCCCGCAGCAGCCCGTCGTTGGCGAAGCTACGGCAGCCGTGCAGGTCCCGCGTCCGCTCGCCCATCGTGTCGTAGCCGAGGAGCTCAAGTTCGGGCGGGGCGAACAGGTCGGGGTGCCCGGCCAGCATCACCCGCAGCAGCGTCGAGCCCGACCGGGGGGCCGAGACGACGAGCGCGGCCGGCGGGTTCGGTGGCGCCGCCCGGCGTACCGGTGCCCGGCCGGTGACCAGCTCGCGGAACCGGGCCACCTCGGCTGGACCCGGCGCGGCCGACGGATCGGGGCGCCCCGGCCCGGGTACGGTACCGGCCAGCCGGCCCAGCGTCGCCGGGTACTCGGCGGCCAGCAGGTCGGTGAACCCGGCCAGCGTCGACGAGCGGTACAGCGCCGCCACGTACACAACTTCGCCGGCCACCGCCTCGAGCTGGCCGACCAACACGCCGGCCAGCACCGAGGTGCCGCCAAGGGCGAAGAAGTCGTCGTCCGGCCGGGTCGGCACCGCGGCCAGCAGGTCGGCCCAGAGCCGGGCCATCGCCTGGTACGTCGGTGTCCACTGTGGACCACTCCAGTCCGGGACGGCCGCCGGCGCCGGCCGCCACCGGTGCAGCGCCGACCGGTCCACCTTGCCGCTCGGCTGGCGGGGCAGCTCGTCGAGCACGGTGATCCGGGACGGCACCAGGGCGGCGGGCAGCTCGTCGGCCAGCTGCCGGCGTACCGCGTCGGGGGTGCACCGCTCGTCGCGCGGCACCACGAACGCCTCAAGCCGCCCGCCGCTGCGCCCGGTGTCGCGCGCGACGGCGACCGCCTGCGCCACCCCGGGTACGGCGGCCAGTGCCGCCTCCACCTCGCCCAGCTCGATCCGGTGACCACGGATCTTCACCTGGCCGTCGCGCCGGCCGAGCAGCTCGAGGCCCCCGTCCGCCCGTACCCGGCCGAGGTCGCCGGTCCGGTACAGCAGCCCGGCCGGCCGGAACGGGTCGGGCACGAACCGCTCGGCGGTCAGCGCCGGTTGGTTCAGATAGCCGCGGGCCACTCCGACGCCGCCGATGCACAGCTCGCCCTCCGCGCCGGTCGGGACCGGTCGCAGATCCTCATCGAGTACGTGGACGACGGTGTTCGCGATCGGCCGGCCGACCGACGGGTCACGCCGGCCGTCGCGCCCGACCCGGCCGGCCGTCGACCAGACCGTCGTCTCGGTCGGGCCGTACAGGTTCCACGCCGCACCGGCCGCGTCCAGGAGCCGTTCGGCCAGCGCCGCCCGTAGCGGCTCACCGCCGCACAGCGCCAGCCGCAGCCCGGGCCGGGGCTGGTGGCGCAGCAGCATCTCCCACGTCGTCGGCGTCGCCTGCAGGACGGTGGCCGACGAGTCGCGCAGCAGGCCGGCCAGCAGCGCCGGGTCATGGGCCGGCTCGGTACCGGCCACCACGACCCGAGCGCCGACGGTCAACGGCGCCAGCAGCTCAAGGACGGAGATGTCGAACGACAGTGCCGACACCGCCACTAGCGTGTCGCTGGCCCGCAGGCCGACCAGCCCGCTGATCGACCGCAGCACGTTCGTCACGGAGCGGTGCTCGACGAGCACCCCTTTGGGCCGGCCGGTCGAACCGGAGGTGTACGCCAGGTACGCCAGCTCCCGGCCGCCCGCCGGCAAGCCGATCGGCGGCTGGTCGGCCGGTTGTGGCCGGTCTGGCGGCGGCCCGGCGACGGTCACCACCCGGGCCCACGGTACGGCGGACGGGTCGTCGGTCAGCAGGACGTCGGCGCCGCTGTCGTC
>JAEHDK010000497.1 GCA_016880465.1 Micromonosporaceae bacterium | reverse complement strand
TGGAGCGAGCGGCTGGACGGCTCGCTCAAAGTCATCGCCCGTTCGGCTGATGGCCATGACTCTGAAGATCAGCCCAGATAACGGGACAGTCACGAATGCCCGTGCCCCTCTTTGCATCGGGCGCCAGCCGTCGTTTCCTTTAGGCACTACAACGCAGCCCGGTCCGCGAGCACCCCCCGCCCGCCCCCCCATGGGCGGGCCGCTGGCGCCCGGCTGCGGTAGCCGACTGGAGGGGACATGCTCAATCGATCGAAGAGGCTCGCCGGCCTCGTTGCCGTGGCAGCGGCAGCACTGCTCGTCGCTGCCGCGTGCAGCTCCGGCGGTGCGAAAAAGACCGACCAACCGCAGTACTCGGAGGGCTTCGCCGAGTGTCTGACCAAGCCCAACGTCTGCAACGGCGGCCCCCGCAAGGCGGGCGGCACGCTGGTGTTCGCCGTCGAGCAGGACATGGCGTCGTGGCACATCAACAGTGCGGACGGCAGCCACTTCTCGAGCAGCCAGATGCTCAGCGGCCTGATTCCCAGCCCGTTCACCGTGATGCCGGACCTGTCCATCGTGCTGAACAAGGACCTGATGGTCTCGGCCGACATCACCACCGACAACCCGCAGACGGTTGTCTACAAGATCCAGCCGAGTGCCATCTGGAGTGACGGCACGCAGATCACCGCGGACGACTTCCTGTTCAACCTGTACACGTTCGACGGGACGACGTGCAAGGAGTGCACCCCGGCCGCGACCTCGGGCTACGACCTGGTCAAGGACGCCAAGGCGTCGGACAACGGCAAGACGCTGACCGTCACCTTCACCAAGCCGTACCCGGACTGGAAGGGCCTGTTCAGCCTCTACCCGGCGCACATCGCCAAGCAGGCCGGCTGGAACGGGACCAAGGAGGACGGCGCTGGTCTGGCGAAGGCGTTCAACAACTTCATCGCCACCCAGATGACCTGGTCCGGTGGCCCGTACAAGATCCAGAGCTACGAGAAGGGCGTCGCCCTCACCGAGGTGCCGAACGACAAGTGGTACGGCAAGGAGAAGCCGACCCTGGACAAGCTGGTCTGGCGGCTCGTCGAGCAGCAGTCCGAGCTGATCCCGGCGCTGCGCAACGGTGAGATCAACGCGGCGTACCCGCAGCCGTCGGTGGACCTGGTCACCCAGACCAAGGAGCTGTCGAACGCGCAGTACCAGCTCGCCAGCGGCGCCGTGTGGGAGCACTTCGACATCAACACGAAGAACACCTTCCTCGCGGACAAGGCACTGCGTCAGGCAATCTTCACCGCCGTCGACCGCACGGAAATCATCTCGAAGACCGTCGGCATCTTCGCGCCGGACATCAAGCCGCTCGGCAACCACGTGCTGTTCCCGGGCCAGCCCGGCTACACGGACGAGATCACCTCGACCAAGCAGGGCAGCGGCGACGTCACCGCCGCCAAGAAGATCCTGTCCGACGCCGGCTACACCGGCATGGACGCCGGCAAGCTCATGACCAAGAGCGGGCAGGCGGTTCCGCCGATCCGGTTCCGGCACACCGTAGGTAACAAGCTCCGCGCCGACACCGCGGCGCTGTTCCAGGCGCAGATGAAGAAGATCGGTCTCGACGTCAAGATCGAAACCACCGATGCGCTGTCGAAGACGCTCAACAACGGCGACTACGACATGATCATCTTTGCCTGGGTCGGCAGCCCGCTCATCGGCTCCAACCTGAAGGACCTGTGGAGCACCGACTCGGGGCAGAACTACAACAAGCATTCCAACCCCGCGTTCGACGCGGTCGCCAACGAGGCCGCGCAGACGGTCGACTCGGCCAAGTTCCTGGACCTGGTCAAGCAGGGCGTCAAGATCATGACTGAGGACGCCGTCGTGCTGCCGCTGTTCCAGAAGCCCAACATGCTGATCGTGTACAAGGACTACGTGAACGTCCGCGGCAACGCGACCAACGCCGGTCCGGCCTACAACAACCAGGAGTGGGGCCTGAAGGCTAGCTGAGTTCCTAACAGCGGCTTGTTCTGAGAAGGTGGACCCCGGACGCCGGTGGCGTCCGGGGTCCGCCCCCCAGAACGGCGATGGTGCGGAGGTTTACCCATGTTCGCCTACACGATCCGCCGCCTCCTGACATCGATACCGATTCTCGCGGTGGCATCCTTCATTGTCTTCTGGCTCGTCTCCATCTCGGCCGACCCGGTGCAGGAGAAGTACGGCGCCCGCAACCCACCGGTGCCCAAAGCGGTCTTCGACACGGAGTACCGGCGGCTGGGCTTGAAGGACGGATTCTTCGAGCAGTACTGGAACTGGCTGAAGGGCCTGGTCGTGCACGGGGACTTCGGGCCGTCCATCAACCAGACGACACACATCAACGCGGAGATCAGTGGGCGGCTCGGCACGACCCTGCGGCTGATCTTCATCGCCATGCTGGTGGCGCTGATCCTGGCCGTCGCGACCGGGGTGTTCAGCGCGATCCGGCAGTACTCGAAGATGGACTACACCCTCACCTTCGTCGGCTTCCTGTTCCTGAGCATGCCGACGTTCTGGATCGCGGTCCTGCTGAAGGACGCGGCGGTGCGGTACAACGAGGCTACCGGTACGACGACCTTCTTCACGTTGGGCGAGAAGACGCCGGGGGTCGAGCTGCACGGCTGGGCGCTGGTCACCGACATCGCGGGCCATATGGCGCTGCCGACCGCCTCGCTCGCGTTGATCACGTACGCGGCGTGGAGCCGGTTCCAGCGGGCCTCGATGCTCGAGGTGCTCAACAGCGACTACATCCGGCTGGCCCGGGCCAAGGGACTGCCCTGGCGCAAGGTCCTGGTGAAGCACGCGCTGCGCACCGCATTGATCCCGATGGTGACGGTCAGCGCGCTCACCATCGCCGCGTTGATCGGTGGTGCGGTCATCACCGAGACGGTCTACCAGTGGAACGGCATGGGCAAGTTCCTGATCAACTCGATCGTCATCCGGGACCGCAACGCGATCCTGGCCTGGCTGATGCTGGCCGGTTTCTTCGTGGTCGTCGGCAACCTCGTCGCCGACCTGCTCTACGCCGTACTCGACCCGAGGATCCGCTATGAGTGAGCGAACGGTAACGCCGCCGGCCCCGCCACCGAGACCGCCCGGCCCCGGGCAGCGCGTCGAGCGCGAGTTCACCATCAAGGAGCGGTCCCAGGCACGGCTCGTGGTGACCCGGTTCCTCCGGCACCGGCTCGCCGTGGCAAGCCTTCTGGGCCTGATCCTGATCGCGCTGACTTCATTTGTAGGGATCCGGTTCGCGCACAGCTATCTGCTCACCGACCAACCGGGTTCGATCAAGCCGCGGCTGTCCAACCCGTTCGGCACCGACGACATCGGCCGGGACTACTTCGCCCGGGTGCTGCGCGGCGCCCAGCAGTCGATCAAGGTGGCGCTGATCGTCGCGCTGCTGGCCACCGGCATCGGCGCACCGTACGGTGCGATATCGGGCTTCCTCGGCGGCCGGGTCGACGCGATCATGATGCGGATCTGCGACGTCCTGCTCACGCTGCCGCTGCTCGTCGTGGCCGGCGCGCTGGCCGGCGGGAGCCGGGGCACGATCCTCACCGTGGCGCTGATCCTGGGCCTGCTCGGCTGGGTGGTCAACGCCCGGCTGGTCCGTGGCGTGGTCCTCTCCCTGCGCGAGCAGGAGTTCATCGAGGCGGCCCGCGCGCTGGGCGGCGGTACCTTGCGGATCGTCTTCCGGCATCTGCTGCCGAACGCCGCGGGCGCGATCATCGTCCAGGCGACCCTGGACATCGCCACCGCCATCCTGGCCGAGGCCGCGCTGTCGTTCCTCGGCCTCGGCGTCCAGTCGCCGGACACGTCGCTGGGACTGCTCGTCAACGAAGCCAGGCCGGCGGTGGAGACCCGACCCTGGCTGTTCTACTTCCCCGGTTTGATGATCATCGCGATCGCCCTGTGCGTCAACTTCGTCGGTGACGGACTGCGCGACGCGCTCGACCCCCGGCAGACGAGGCAACGGCAATGACCCAACCACAGGTATTCCAGTACGACCGAGCGCCAGCCGGACCCGACGTCCTGCTGGAGGTCGAGAACCTCACGGTGGAGTTCTCGACCGAGGACGGGGTGGTGAAGGCCGTCCGCGGGGTGAGCTACGAGTTACGCCGGGGCGAGTCCCTCGGCATCGTCGGCGAGTCCGGCTCGGGCAAGTCCGTCACGTCGCTCGCCGTACTGGGTCTGCTTCCGAGGACCGCACGGATCAAGGGATCCGTGCGGTTCAAGGGCGAGGAGGTGCTCGGCAAGACCGAGAACGAGTACAGCGCGCTCCGTGGCAAGAGCATTGCCATGATCTTCCAGGACCCGCTCACGTCGCTGAACCCGGTCTACTCGGTCGGGTACCAGCTGTCCGAGGCGGTCCTGGCGCACAACGACGTGTCGAAGAAGGCGGCTCTCGACCGGTCGATCCAGCTGCTGCGCATGGTGGGCATCCCGTTCGCCGAACAACGGGTGAACAGCTACCCGCACGAGCTTTCCGGTGGCATGCGGCAGCGGGTCGTGATCGCGATCGCGATGGCCAACGACCCGGACGTGATGATCGCGGATGAGCCGACGACCGCGCTCGACGTGACCGTCCAGGCGCAGGTACTGGAGGCACTGGAGGCCGCGCGGGCCGAGACCGGCGCGGCACTCGTTCTGATCACCCACGACCTCGGCGTGATCGCCGGGCACGCCGATCGGGTGCTGGTCATGTACGCGGGCAAGCTCGTCGAGAAGGGCACCATCGACGAGGTCTTCTACCAACCCCGGATGCCGTACACCCTCGGTCTGCTCGGCAGCCTGCCGCGCATCGACGACACGGGTCGGGAACGGCTGACGCCGATCGTCGGCTCGCCGCCGTCGTTGCTGAACCTGCCGCCGGGCTGCCCGTTCACCCCGCGCTGCCCCATCGCGCAGGAGATCTGCGAGACCGATGAACCGGAGCTTGTGGCAACGGACTCGCCGCAGCACGTCGCCGCCTGCCACTTCCACGAGCGGTTGGTCGGTGCCACATCGGCGGACCTCTTCAGCACCACCTCGGTGGACCTCGAGCCGCCGGCCGCCGTGGCGCTAGACCCGGACCTGGAGGTACCGCTGTGACGACCATGGACGTGCCTGCGCAGACGACCAGCCAGGCAACGGATACCCAGCGGATGCCGGTCATCTCGGTGCGCAACCTGGTCAAGCACTTCCCGGTGCGTTCGCGTGGGGTGCTGCGCCGGCAGGTCGGCGTCGTACACGCGGTCTGCGACATCTCGCTGGACCTGTTCCCGAACGAGACCCTCGGCCTGGTGGGCGAGTCCGGCTGCGGGAAGACCACCACGGGGCGACTCATGCTCAACCTGGTGTCGGCCACGGCCGGGGAGGTCCGCTACAGCGGCAAGGACCTCACCAAGCTCGGCCACAGCCAGATGCGGCCACTGCGCCGCCAGTTGCAGATCGTCTTCCAGGACCCGTTCGCATCCCTGGACCCACGGATGACGGTCAACGAGATCGTCGCCGAGCCGCTGCGCATCCACGGGCTCTACGGCCAGGCCAGAGAGGGCCGCAACAAGGTACGGGAGCTGCTGCGTACGGTGGGGCTCAACCCGGAGCACGGCAACCGGTACGCCCACGAGTTCTCCGGCGGCCAGCGCCAGCGCATCGGAGTTGCCCGGGCGCTGGCCCTGCGCCCGAAGGTGCTCATCCTGGACGAGCCGGTGTCCGCGCTGGACGTCTCGATCCAGGCCGGCGTCATCAACCTGCTGGAGGAGCTCCAGGAGGAGCTCGGCCTGTCGTACCTGTTCATCTCGCACGACCTGTCGGTGGTACGGCACATCGCCGACCGGGTGGCCGTCATGTACCTCGGCCGGATCGTCGAGACGGCACCGGTCGAGGAGCTGTTCCTGAAGGCCGCGCACCCGTACACCCAGGCGCTGATCTCGGCGATCCCGCTGCCCGATCCACGCAAGGAGCGCACCCGGAAGCGGGTGCTCCTGGTCGGCGACGTACCGAGTCCGGTGAACCCACCCAGCGGCTGCCGGTTCCGTACCCGGTGCCCGAAGTTCGCCAACGAGCTCACCGAAGGGGAGCGCCGGACGTGCGTCGAGCAGATCCCGGCCCTGATCGACCGCGGCGTAGGCCACCAGACCGCCTGCCACTACGCCGAGGCGGTGAAGCTCATCTGAACCCGGAGCTCAGCTGATAACGCCCCTTGTGAGCAGGGCGTCCCGGCATCCCGCCGGGGCGCCCTGTTCAGGTGTTCTGGGCCCCGCTCCCGCTCGGCCGCAAACGTTTGGCCTCGCCTGCGCTCGGCCGGCGCCGGCGCCGCCAGCTACCAGGTGAGCGCGCTGTGGCGGGCGGCTGACAGGCGTTGGGCGGCTCGGCGGTGGCGTTCGGCCAGGACCGCAGCGAGGTACTCCCAGCCGGGCGTGTGCGGGGGTGGTGGCGGGTTCGTCACGGCGGCCACCTGGCGGGCGAGCAGGTGGCCGAGCTGGGACCGGGCCGGCTCGCCGAGCTGCCGGTTGCGGGCGAGGAAGTGCCGGACCGCGAGTGCCAACTCGTCGTCGAGTCCGACGAGGTCCAGCGTGTGTGCCCAGGCGACGAGGCGGGGCGGCATGGCCGGCACCCAGCCCCACGCCTCGGGTGTCCGCTCATGGATGACCAGGGTGCCGGCCGCGAGGTCGCCGAGGCGCTTGCCGTGTGGGTTGGCGATCATCGTCCAGAGGCTCGCGACCCAGGTCAGCGGCGGCAGTACGAGTCCCGGCCACTCCAGGGCGGCGCCCACCAGCGCCCGGGTGAGCGCCTGGCGGAACCGGATCGGCCCACCGTCGTCGCGCACGACCCGCAGCCCCAGCGCGAGCTTGCCGACCGTACGCCCGCGGGTCAGGGTCTCCATGGTGGCCGGGTATCCGATGAGCACTCCGACCGCGATAACGGTCTGTACGGCGGCGAACAGCGCTCCGTCGATCGCGATCAACCCGGTCAGGCCCAGCAGACCCAGCAGCGGCGTGGTCACGGTGACCAGAACAACCCATAGGGCGATCTGGCAGAAGATGTCGATGAGGAGCGCCGGCACCCGCGAGCCGGCCCGCGCCACCCGGACATCCAGCTCGACGGCCTCCCCGCTGACCAGACGCGGCTCGCTGTGGGTCACCGGCACAGTGTGCCGTACCAGTAACCTCGGCGGCGTGGACCTCGACGCCTTCGTCGTGGAGCACGCCGGCGAATGGCGGCGGCTCGAACGGCTTGCTGCCCGGCGTCGCAAGCTGAGCGCGGCGGACGCCGACGAGCTGGTCACCCTGTACCAGCGCGCCGCGACGCATCTCTCGCTGGTCCGCAGCCGGTCGCCCGACCCAGCTCTGGTGGCCCGGCTGTCCCGGCTCGTACTGGCCGCGCGGGGCGCGCTCACCGGTTCGCCGACCCGGTTCTGGCCGGCGGTCATCCGGTTCTTCACCGAATCGTTCCCGGTCGCGGTCTACCGGGCGACGCCCTGGTGGGTCGGGGTCGCGGTGTGCTTCATCGGGGTGACCGGCTGGCTGCTGGCGCACTACGCGACCCACCCGGCCGACGTGCTGCGGTTCGTCAGCCAGCAAGAGGTCGACGACATGGTCAACCGGTCGTTCGAGGAGTACTACCGGCAGGCGGCGCCACAGAACTTCGCGTTCGCCGTGTGGACGAACAACACCCAGGTGGCGGCGATCTGCCTGGCGTCCGGCGTACTGCTGGTGCCGGTCCTCTTCCTGCTGTTCGTCAACGCGTTCAACACCGGCCTGGTCGGCGGCGTCATGGTGGGCAACGGCCGCGCCGGTACGTTCTTCGGGCTGCTGCTCGTACACGGGATGCTGGAACTCACCGCGATCTTCGTGGCGGCCGGCGTCGGCCTGCGGATCGGCTGGTCCTGGATCGCGCCGGGGCCGTACCGCACCCGCGGTCGGGCGCTCGCCGAGGCCGGTCGGTCGGGCATGGTGGTGGCGCTGGGCCTGGCCGCCGTGCTGCTCGTCAGCGGCGTCATCGAGGCGTTCGTCACGCCGTACCTGCCCATCCCGGTCGGGTTGGTCATCGGCGGTGGCGCCTGGCTGGCGTTCATCGGGTACGTGGTGATATTCGGTCGCTCGGCGGCGGCGGTCGGCGCCACCGGTGACCTGGCCGCCGACGAGCGCGAGGCGGCCGTACCCACTGGATGACGGTGCGGGACCGGCGGGATGTCGGGTTCGCGACCTGGGCTCCCGCCCGGTGCCTGTGGCGCCTACGCTGCAAACCCAAACATTGCCCGAGTTGCTGCTGGGGGCGAGGCCGTGGCCATCATCGAGACGCGGCTCAGCGTATGGGAGGCCCTGGCGGGGCGGGCCCCCGGCCAGCCCGTCGGCCCCGCCGACCCAGGGGTCTGGGCGGCGGTCGTCGAGCGGCTGAACCCGGCGCGAGCGAAGCCTCGCCTGCGCGCGGGCATCGAGGAAGCGCAGCTGACCAGCGTGCGCGGCGTGCCGTACGTGATGCTGCGGTCGCCGGACGACCAAGGGCCCGCGAAGGGGCGCACCTGCTACCTGCGACTCACCCCCGAGGAACTGCAGCTTGCGCACCTGATGGACGGCACCCGGACGGTGGCCCGGCTGGTCGCCGAGTTCGTCCGGAGCGGCGGGCGGCTCGCTCCGGATCAGGTCACCAGGGTCGTCGCCGATCTCGCCGGCAACCGCATGCTTGCGGAACTGCCGCTGGACGCATTCCGGCCGCTCGACCGCGTACACAGGCGGCCGTGGCCCGTGCGGGTCGGGCGCGGACTCCTTGCCGCGGCGCGCGGCCAGCGGATGGTTGTGGCCAATGTGGACTCGGTCCTCGGCTTCCTCTACCGCGCCGGCGGCCGGTTGTTGTTCACCAGGGTGGTCGCGGTCCTGCTCGGTCTGGTCGCGCTCGTCGGGCTCGGCGTGTTCGGGTGGACCTGGTGGCTGGGCGACCAGTCGGTGTTCCTGACTCAGGGCTCGTACGCGACGGGCGCGCTGGTCCTGCTCGGTCTGAACATCGTCGCGCTCGGCTGCCACGAGCTCGGCCACGGGCTCGCCACCAAACACGTGGGCCGGCGGGTACCGGCCGCGGGCTTCCTGGTCTACTTCGGCATCCCGTCCGTGTTCGTGGACACCACCGACGTGTGGATGGCCGGCCGGCGCGCCCGCATCATCACGACCGTCTCGGGTCCGGCCGCGGGCCTGGTGCTGGCCGGCGCCGCCCAGTTGGTCGGGTTCGCCTTCCCGGAGCTCGCGCCGTGGACGTTCAAGCTCTCCTTCGCCTGGTACCTCAACGCGCTGTTCAACCTGAACCCGTTCCTGGCCCTCGACGGGTACTACCTGTTGATGGACTGGCTCGAGGTGCCGAACCTGCG
>JAEHDK010000496.1 GCA_016880465.1 Micromonosporaceae bacterium | reverse complement strand
GAGTGGCATGGGAACGGCGGGTCGAACGAGTGCGCCGCGCCCGCGTCGGTGCCCACGGTCTCCACCCCCACGCCGAGCACCGGCGCCTCGTCGGCCAGCCACTTGGCGCACGCGATCGAGATGCCCGGGGTGCGGCCGCCGTTGATGAACGCGCCGTCGTCGTCGCCGCGCGCGTCCCAGCCGGTGCGGTAGAGCAGCCAGCCGCCGCCGGGCAGCGGCCCGTGCTCGGCCGCCCACGCCCGTACGTGGTGCACCTGCAGCAGGAAGTCCGGATCGGCCGCGGCGTCGGCGGTGAAGTCGAGGACCACGGCGGGGGCGAGGAGGCGGCGGGCCGGTACCTGCGATACGTCGTCCGCGTCCCGCCCGGTGACCCAATGGATCGGTGCGTCGAAATGGGTGCCGGTGTGCTCACCGGTCGAGATGTTGTTCCAGTACCAGGCCGGCCCGCGGTCGTCGTACCGGCTGATCTCGGTCAGCGCGAAGCGCCAGGTCTGGCCGAACGGCTCCGGCAGGGTGAGGATCGGCGTCTGCGCGGACAGCGGTGCGGTCAGGTCGACGACGGTCACGGTGCCGCTGTCGAGTGCGGCGGCGAGGTCGGTGAGGAGTCCCATGCGTGGGACGCTACCGAAGTCAGCCCAACGTGGTCAGCTCCGTGACGAGCACGTTGGACAGCAGCGTGCCGTCGAGCTTCACCTGGCGGAGGTACCACTTCTGCTGCGGCGTGTGGTTCTGGTTGAACTGCCACGTGCCGCGCGGGCTGTCGATCTGCCCGACCTTGGCGATGCAGGTGTTCAGCGACTGCGCGGACAGGTCGGCGCCGGCGAGCCCGACGGCCTTGTCCAGTACGGCCGCCGCGTCGTACGACGCCATCGCGTACGTCGTGGGCGGCTGCTCGAACGCCTTCTGGTACTCGGCCGCGAACGACCGGTTGGCGGCGTTGTCGAGGTCGGGCGCGTAGTTCATGGCCGTGAAGATGCCCTGCGCCGCCGCACCCTGCTGGGCGAGGACCGCGCCCTCGGTGAGGAAGCCGGGGGCGTAGAGCGGCGGCTTCAGCTCGGCCGCTCGGTACTGCTTGACGAAGTCGACCGCCGACGTACCCGCGTAGAAGCAGAACACGGCGGCCGCGTCGGTGTTGCGGATCGCCGACAGATATGCGGAGAAGTCCTTCGTCGGGGTCGGGGTGAACGGTGTGTAGACCGGGTCGGCCACGAGCCGGCCGCTCGGCTTGAGGGTGGCCAGCAGCCCGGCGACCTCGTCCCGGCCGGCCTGGTAGTCGGCGGCGATGCAGTACACCGGGCCGTCCACGTTCTCGGCGAGGTACTTGCCGAGGGCCCTGCCCGGCTCGTCGTTGACGTACGACGTACGCCACACGAACTGCGTGCCCTGCAGCGTGGTCGGCGACGCGTTAGAGCCGACGAGCGGGATCCGCGCGGCCTCGACGAGATCCTTGATCGACTCCATCGCCACGGAGCTGACCACGCCCGTCATGGTCAGCACGCGATCCTGCTTGAGCATCTTGTCGGTGGCGGTGCGGGCCGAGTCCGCGGTCTCGCCCTCGTCGGCGAGGATCAGCTCGACCGGGCGGCCGCCCAGCCGCTCGTTATGCGTTTGCAGGTAGAGCTTGAATCCCTGGACCAGGTCGTCACCGATCACCCGGTAGCTGCCCGTCTGCGGGGCGAGCAGGCCGACGCGGACCGCGGTGGACGGTGCCTGCACGGGTGGCGCCTCAGCCTTGGACCCACCACAACCGGCCAGCGCAGGTACGGCCGCGGCCGCCCCCACCCCAGCCAGGAGCCGGAGAGCCTGCCGTCGATCTAGCTGGGACACCGTGGGTTCCTCCCGCGAGACACGAGCTGACCTGTGGCGTTGTATCTCTCCCGCGGGGTCCGCGTCAATCACGCGTACGTGGGGCCGGTGAGATCGGTCAGAGCCGAGAGTACGGACGGCCACGCCATCGATTCCGGGTCGATAACCGCGAAATGGTCGACGCCCGGCAGTTCGATCAGCCGGGTACCGGCGACTCCGGCCGCGTACGTCCGGGACAGCTCGACCGGCACGTGCAGGTCGGCGGTGCCGTGCAGCAGCAGGGCGGGCACGGCGAGCCGCAGGCCCAGCGGGTCGGCCGCCGCGTACCGCTCGGGGACGTCGGTCGGCCCGCCGCCGAGCAGGTCGCGCACGGCATGGTCGCCGATCCCGTGGTCGTACGCGCTGGCGAAGTCGCAGACCGGGGCGAGCCCGAGCACGCCGCGCACGCCGACCGGACCCCGCGACGCGTACCACAGCGCGAGGTGCCCGCCCGCGGAGTGGCCGGCGAGGATCGGGACACCGGTGCCGAGTCCGGCCGCGATCGCCGCGTCGACGGCGGCCGCGGCGTCGTCCAGCGTGAGGGGGTACCCGCAGCCGTCCCGCCGACGCACCCGCCGGTACTCGATCGTGGCCACCGGCCAGCCGCGGTCCGCCAGGTCGGCGGCGAGCGGGCCGGTGTGGCTGCGGTCGTACGCGGGCCGCCAGAACCCGCCGTGCACGAAGATCACCAATGGCCGGCCGGGTGCGGCCGGTAGGCGTACGTCGATGACGTGGTCGGGGTGGTCGCCGTAGCGCAGGGTGTGGTCGGGCGGCCGGGCGGCACGGGTGAGTATGCCGGGGGGATCGGGGCGCACGATGCCGACGGTATCGTGCGCCCGTGGACTACACCGACGTGCGGTACGAGGTGGCGCAGGGCGGGGTCGCCGTCATCATGATCGACCGGCCCGACCGGATGAACGCGTTCCGCGGCCGTACGGTCGACGAGCTGGTCCACGCCTTCAAGACGGCGTGGGCCGGCCGCGAGGTCGCCGCCATCGTGCTCACCGGTGCGGGCGAACGCGCCTTCTGTGCGGGCGGTGATGTCAAGGAGCGGGCCGAGACGGGGGGGTACGGACCGACCCAGTGGGGGACGTTCGAGATCGAGCGGTTGCACCGCATGATCCGGGACGTGCCCAAGCCGGTGATCGCGGCCGTCAACGGCGTGGCCATCGGCGGCGGCCACGTACTGCACGTGCTGTGCGACCTGTCGGTCGCGGCGGAACACGCCCGGTTCGGGCAGACCGGTCCCCGGGTGGGTTCGTTCGACGCGGGGTTCGGCTCGGCGTACCTGGCCCGGGTCATCGGCGAGAAGCGGGCCCGGCAGATGTGGTTCCTGCTGGACCAGATCGACGCGCCGACCGCTCTGTCGTGGGGGCTCGTCAACGCGGTCGTACCAGCGGCCGAGCTGCACGAGACGGCGCTGTCCTGGGGCCGCCGGATGGCGTCGTACTCGCCGACCGCCCTGCGGTTCCTGAAGCACTCGTTCAACGCCGACTCCGACCACCTCAGCGGCCTGTCCCACCTGGCCTTCGACGGTCTGGAGCTGTTCAGCAAGACGGCCGAGGCGGCCGAGGGGGCCGGCGCGTTCGCCGAGAAGCGCACCCCCGATTTCGGCCCGTACCGCTGAGTGGGTGAGGCGGTCCGGCCGCCCGTGCGCAAGGATGGACGCTATGCCAGATAACTCGGAGCAGCCCGAGCAGCCCCAGCAGCCCGAGCAGCCGGAGCAGAGGGACGAGGAGCCGCGCACGGTGGTTGTCGTCGGCCCCGACGGCCAGCCGCTCGGCACCATGGAGGTGGCCCCCGACGGCGCGGCGCCCGGCGCCGGCGACGGGGAGGACCCGGCTCGCCTGATCGAGCAGCCGGCGAAGGTCATGCGGATCGGCAGCATGATCAAGCAGCTGCTGGAGGAGGTCCGCGCCGCGCCGCTCGACGAGGCCGGCCGGCAGCGGCTCACCGAGATCCACAAGCGCTCCATCGCCGAGCTGGAGGACGGCCTCGCGCCCGAGCTCCACGACGAGCTCGAGCGGCTGTCGCTGCCCTTCGCGCCCGACGCGACGCCCAGCGAGCCCGAGCTGCGGATCGCCCAGGCCCAGCTGGTCGGTTGGTTGGAGGGGCTGTTCCACGGCATCCAGGCCGCCCTCGTGGCCCAGCAGATGGCGGCACGCCTCCAGCTGGAGCAGATGCGCGGCGGCCGCCCGGCCCTGCCGGTCGGCCCCGGTGGTGTCCAGCCGGGCCTGCCGGGCATGCCGGGGCAGCAGCCTCAGCAGCAACAGCAGGAGGGCCGTACCGGCCAGTACCTGTAGCGCGCCGGGCGGTAGCGGCGGACCGGTCGCGGTGGCCGGAGGCCCTACCGGGACAGGAGCTCGTCGAGGTAGGTCGCGACACCGTCCTCGTCGTTCGACAGCGTCAGGTCGTCGGCCAGGGCACGGACCAGCGGGTGTGCGTTGGCGACCGCGACCCGGCCCCAGCCGGCCCACTCGAACATCGGTACGTCGTTGGGCATGTCGCCGAACACCAGCACCTCCGCCGGATCGACGCCGAGGTTCGCGGCGACGACCGCGAGCCCGGTCGCCTTGCTGACGCCGGGCGGCAGGATCTCGATGAACCCGAGCCCGGCCTGGGTCACGGTGGCCTGGTCGGGCGACACGATCCACTGGGCCGCCGCGAGCAGCACGTCGACGTCGTGGTTCGCGGTACGGGCGAAGCCCTTGATCACGCGCCCGGCCATCGACTCGGCGCGGGGCCGGACCTCCAGCGTGTCCGGGTACCGCCAGGCCGGGTCCGGGTCACCCCACAGCGGCGCGTCGTGCTCGTCGAGCGCCTCGATGAGCACGGTCAGCGGGCCGACCGCCGTCTCCAGATCGGCGACGATCCGGGCGAGCACGTGCCCGTCGAGCCGCTCGTCGCGCAGCGTCGCCGGGCCGACGGCCGGATCGGACAGGTCGACGACGCGGCCGCCGTTGGCCAGCACCAGGTAGTCCGCCGCGCGGATGTCGGTCAGCGTCAGCCGGGTGAGCCGCGGCCCGCGCCCGGTCGCCCCGACGATCGGGATGCCGGCGGCCCGGACCCGGTCCAGCACGCCGTGGGTGTACGCCGAGACGGTGTCATCGGTGCGCACCAGCGTGCCGTCGAGGTCGGTGGCGATCAGCTTCGGCAGCCCTGGTCGCGGCATGTGCACCTCCGGGTCTGGGCCAGCCAGGGTACTCCACCGGCTCGAACTCGACGAGGTGGTTTGTGCGGAAGGTCGGTTAACCGCGTGCCGGTTCCAGGAACTCCTGGCCACCGACGTACGGCTGGAGCGCCTTGGGCACCCGTACCGACCCGTCCGGCTGCTGGTGGTTCTCGAGGATCGACACCAGCCACCGGGTCGTGGCGAGCGTGCCGTTGAGCGTGGCCGCGATCTGCGGCTTGCCGTCCGCGTCCCGGTACCGGATCTGCAACCGGCGCGCCTGGAACGTGGTGCAGTTCGACGTCGAGGTCACTTCGCGGTAGCGGCCCTGGCTCGGTACCCAGGCCTCGCAGTCGTACTTGCGCGCGGCGCTGCTGCCGAGGTCGCCGGCCGCGACGTCGATCACCCGGTACGGCACCTCGACCTTCGCGAGCATCTCCTCTTCCCAGGCGAGCAGCCGCAGGTGCTCCGCGGCCGCGTCCTCGGGCCGGCAGTACGAGAACATCTCGACCTTGTCGAACTGGTGCACCCGGATGATCCCGCGGACGTCCTTGCCGTACGACCCGGCCTCGCGGCGGAAGCACGACGACCAGCCGGCGTACCGGCGCGGCTCGTCGAGCTGCAGGATCTCGCCCGAGTGGTACGCGGCGAGCGGCACCTCGGACGTACCGACGAGATAGAGGTCGTCGGCTTCCAGCCGGTAGACCTCGCTCGCGTGCGCGCCGAGGAACCCGGTGCCCTCCATCGACTCCGGCTTGACCAGCACGGGCGGGATCACCGGCGTGAACCCGGCCTCCAGGGCGTGCTGGATCGCGAGCTGGAGCATCCCGAGCTGCAGCAGCGCGCCTATCCCGGTCAGGTAGTAGAACCGGCTGCCCGATACCTTCGCGCCGCGCTCGACGTCGATCGCCCGCAGGCCCTCACCGAGCTCCAGGTGATCCCGCGGCGACTCGATCTCCGGCGGGTCGCCGACCGTACGCAGCACGACGTAGTCGTCCTCGCCGCCGGGCGGGGTGCCCGGCTCGATGACATTGGGCACCGCGAGCTGGGCCGCGCGCAGCGTCTCCTCGGCCGCACCGACCGCCGCCTCGGCCTCCTTGACGCTCGCCGCCAGCTCCTTCGCACGGGCGAGCAGCGCCGCCCGCTCGTCGCCGCGGGCGGTCGGAATCCGGCCGGAGAGCTGCTTCTGCTCGGCGCGCAGGGCCTCGAAGCGGCCGACGGCGGTACGTCGCGCCGCGTCGGCGTGCAGCAACCCATCGACGGCGGCCTCGGACTCGCCACGGGCCCGCTGGCTCGCCCGGACGGTCTCGGGGTCTTCGCGGAGCAGCCGCAGGTCTATCACGACTGGTGAGCGTACCCGCCGGCTCGGTCACCGGTCATACGGGTTCTCCGGCAGGTGCAGGAACGGCGTGGCCGGCGTGACGGTCAGGTCGACCGGCCCGCTGGTCGGGACCGGATCGACGCGGTCCCGCGGTTGCCGGCGCGCGAACAGCGGCCGGCGTACCGCCGCCGGTACGGGTGCCGCGACCGGTACGTCGTCGTCCACCACGTCGTCCAGCTCCACGTCGACTCCGGCCGCGGCGTCGCCACTGTCCTCGGCCACGGCGACCGGCGCCGCGGCTCCGGTCGCCAGGCGCGGCAGGATCCGGCCGGCGAGGTACAGCGCGGCGGTGGCCGCCGTGACGCCGACGATCGCGCAGAACAGACCGGGGCCGTACGCCGACTGCACCCGCAACGGGCCGGCGCCGACCACGTACGCGAGGTACCCGAGCACCGGATCGGACTCCGGCATGGTCGCGGCCGCCGCGATGAGCACGGCGACCAGCGCGCCGCCGCCGGCCAGCCCGGCGAGCCGCGCCGACCGCCGGCCGCCGGCAGGGCCGACCAGGACCAGCACGCTGAGGACGGTCAACCCGATGAGCCCGACCAGGTACGCCGTACCCCAGCTGCCCATGCCCCCGACGGAGACGGCGACCGGCGGCGGAGCACCGAGGTCTGGCGGTCCGTTACGCACGGCGGGCAGCGTAAGGATCTGCCAGTGGGTGAACAGGGAGGCGGCGGCGAACCCGGCGCCGAGCAACGCGGTGCCGGTGACCAGTTGCCGGTCGGTGAGCCGGGTCGCGGACGTGACCCGGTCGACCCAGCCGGGCAGGCGCACAGCGGGCCGGTCGGCGTCGGCGCCCCACTCGACGACGTCGCGCTCGATCTCGGACCCGGTCGCCGGACCTGGTGTCATCGGCGGCCTCCCGTCGGCTGCACAACCCGGTCAGGTCGCATCATCGCACGGCCCGCGTCAGCCGCGGCCCTCGATCTCCACGGGCTGCAGTCCGACCAACGCGTCCGGCGCGGCCGGAGCGGCGCGGTCGGCCGAAGACTCCGGCGTCCCCCCGACCACCATCGCGGCGGCCGCGGCGAGGGCCATGGCCCCGAGTGCTACCGCCGCCAGGTAGAAGCCGGTGGCGAACTCGTAGCGAACCGTGGCCGCGGCGGCCGCCTGGGCCGCGTCGAAGAACCCGCTCGACTGGTGTACGTGGATCGCGTGCCCGACGGAGGTGAGGACCACGGCCTGTCCCAGAGCCACCCCGACGACCCCGGCCGCGGTTGCCCGGCGCCGCGCTGGCCGGCCGAAGACCGCGAGCCCGAGCAGGCCGAGCAGGCCGCACAGGACGAGGTGGTACGCAGTGCTGTCGGCCGCGAACACCTGCGGCAGGTCGAGCGTGTCGGTCCGCGGAGCCACGCTGGGCAGCGGCTGATCGGTCCTGGCCGCCCATGGTTCGACCTCGGCGGCGAGCGCAAGCGCGACGCCGGTGGCCGTGAGCAGGATGGCGACCGCCTGGCCGGCCACCACTCTCGCTGATCTCGGGTTCAATTGGACGGCCATCGCTGTCATCTCCCCGCATCGATGTGGCGTACGTTACATCGATGGCCATCCTAACGCCGCCCGCGCCGGTGCCACCGGCCCTGGTCGTGCAGGACCTGGTGGACCACGTTCCGGCCCGGGATGCCGGTCACCCCGCCGCCGCCATGGGTGCCGGAGCCGGCCTGGTACAACCCCCTGATCGGGGTACGCAGATCCGCGTACCCGGCGGCCGGTCGGCAGTGGAACATCTGCCCGGGTGTCAGCTCGCCGTGGAAGATGTTGCCGCCGACCAGCCCGTACTCCGTCTGCATGGTGTGTGGCCCGATGACCTGGCGGCCGACGATGGAGTCGGTGAAGCCGGGGGCGACCGCCTCCATCCGGGCCACCAGCCGGTCGGCATAGCCGGCCAGCTCGACCTCGTCCGGCTCGTCGGCGTAGCTGCGCGGCACCCACTGGCTGAACATGCTGACGATGTGCTGGCCCGCCGGCGCGAGCGTCG
Source organism: Micromonosporaceae bacterium (assembly GCA_016880465.1). Classification (GTDB taxonomy): domain Bacteria; phylum Actinomycetota; class Actinomycetes; order Mycobacteriales; family Micromonosporaceae; genus EFPC-2. The sequence continues at coordinate 19,057 of JAEHDK010000496.1, read as the reverse complement.
GGTCGAACACGCTCGGGATGCACACGTCCGCGAACGGCAACGTGGCCGGGCGACCGGCGACCGCCTCCTGGTAGGCGCCCTCGATGTCGTCCAGCGAGTCGGCCAGCACGATCGTCCCGCCGTAGACCTGCGGGTCGAACCCGGGGTGCGCGGCGAACGTCGGCAGCCGGTCGACGGCGACGTTCACCTTCACCGTGCCGGAGCGGCTCTGCCAGGACTCGATGTCGGCGACGAAGTCCGGCGGCAGCTCGGTGCGGTCGACGAGATCGAGGAACGAGATCTTCGGATGGGCCGTCGTGATGACCGTGGGCGCACGCAGCTCCTCGCCGCTCGCCAGCGTCACACCGCTGATTCGTCCACTGTGGACGTCGATGCGCGCGACCGGTGCCGCCAGCCGGATCTCGGCCCCGAACGCGCGGGCGGCCGCCGCCATCGCCTGCGTGACGGCGCCCATGCCGCCGCGCGGGAAGCCCCAGGTGGTCTCGCCGAGGTGGTGGTGGAGCATGACATACGCGGTGCCGGCACTGCGCGGGCCGGCCCAGGTACCGATCACCCCGGAAACGCTCAGCACGCCGCGCATCGCATCCGATACGAAGTGGTCCTCGACGAGATCCGCGATGCTGGCCGTGAACAGCTTGGTCAGGTCGTACGCGCGGCGTACGTCGACGCGGCGCAGGGTCGGCAGCAGTCGCCCGGCGTCCAGCAGGTCCCGGGGTCGCTTCGAGCCGAGCTTCGGCGGGATAGCGTCGAGCAGCGGCTCGACGACGGTGGCGAGCCCGGCGAGCCAGTGGTCCCAGCGGGCGTACGCGTCCGCGTCCACCGGCGCGAACTTGGCGATCTCGGCCCGCCGTACCTGCGGGTCGTCGGACAGGTACAGGTACCGGCCGTCCCGCCGCGGCGCGAAGTACGGCCCCTGCGGGTACACGTGGTAGCCGTGCTCGACGAGGTGCAGGTCACGGACCATCGCGGCGGGCAGCAGGCTGACGACGTACGAGAGGCTGGTGACCGTGAACTCCGGCCCGAACGGGTGCTCGGACACCGCGGCGCCGCCGACCGTGTGCCGCCGTTCGAGGACCACGACCCGCCGGCCGGCCCGGGCGAGGTAGGCGGCCGCGACCAGCCCGTTGTGCCCGCCGCCCACGATGATCGCGTCGTACCCGCAGCCCATCGGATGATTGTCCGCTAGCGTCGGCGGTATGCCTACGCGTATCGCAACAGCCCGCTGGCACGGCACGCTCACTGAAGGTTCCGGGACGGTCCGTACCGGGCAGGGAGGCTACGAGGGGAACTACTCCTTCAAGTCGCGCTTCGAACAGGGCGAGGGCACCAACCCCGAGGAGCTGATCGGCGCCGCGCACGCGGGCTGCTTCTCCATGGCGCTGTCGAAGGTGCTGGCCGACGCCGGCTTCCCGCCCACCGCCATCGAGACGACGGCGACCGTACACCTCGACCGGGGCGAGGGCGGCTTCTCGATCACCCGCATCGAGCTGGACACGACCGGCACCGTACCCGGGATCGACGACGCCACCTTCCAGAAGTCGGCCGATGGGGCCAAGGCGAACTGCCCGGTCTCCCGGGCCCTGGCCGGTACGCAGATCTCGCTGACCGCCCGGCTGGCCTGACGGCGGCTCGTCCGGGCGGCACAATGGGCCGCGTGCCGGTCGAGATGAGCCGTGAACGGTTCGAGGAGCTGGTCGGCGAGGCGCTCGACGAGGTGCCCGAAGAGCTGCTCCGGTTGATGGACAACGTGGTGATCCTCGTGGCGGACGACCCGCCCGAGGAGGATCCCGACCTGCTCGGCATCTACGAGGGTCACGCGTTGACCAGCCGCGGGTGGAACTACGCCGGGGTCCTGCCTGACCGGATCACCATCTTCCGGCAGCCGATCCTGCGCATCTGCGACACCGAGGACGACGTCGTGCAGGAGGTGTCCGTCACGGTCGTGCACGAGATCGCCCACCACTTCGGCATCGACGACGCGCACCTGCACGATCTCGGCTGGGGCTGACCGCCCGGCCCGCCGGGCTGCCGAGCGGCGTACCGAACCGCTACGATCCGCTGGCGAACGCGTCCCCCCGAGGAGCCGGCCAGCATGCGCAGTGAGATCTTCAAGGCCGACAACATGGCCCAGCCGCCCACCCAGGTCGGCTTGGCCCTGCAGCACAGCAAGTGCGCGAAGTACGTGGTCAACGGCGAGTGCCTGGCCCGGCAGGGGGCGATGGTCGCGTTCCGCGGGAACCTCCAGTTCGAGGTGAAGAGCCAGGGCATGGGCAACTTCCTCAAGCGCGCGGTGACCGGGGAGGGCGTCGCCCTGATGACCGTCCGCGGTCAGGGCGAGGCGTGGTTCGCCGCCGGCGCGCAGGACTGCTTCGTCCTCGAGCTCGAGGACGGCGATGCGCTGTCCATCAACGGCCGCAACCTTCTCTGCTTCGACTCGTCGCTGCGCTATGACATCCAGATGGTCCGGGGCGCCGGCATGTTCGGCGGTGGCCTGTTCAACTCGGTGTTCAGCGGCACGGGTCGGCTGGCGATCAGCTCTGACGGCCAGCCGGTCGTCATCCCGGTGAGCCCGCAGGCACCGGTGTTCGTCGACACCGACTCGGTCGTCGGCTGGTCGAGCTCGCTGCAGACGGGCATCCAGAAGTCGCAGAGCCTCAAGTCGTTGCTGCGCGGCGGTTCCGGCGAGCTGTTCCAGCTCGTGCTGTCCGGCCAGGGTTTCGTGATCGTGCAGCCGAGCGAGGGCCGGCACCAGCCGCAGCAGCAGAGCGGTGGCGGCGGCCTGCTGGGCAACCTCGTCGGCGGGTAACCGGCCGCGCTGCCGTCCTGGGCGCGGCATACCTCGCGATTGGCGGCCTGTTCGGGCACCAGGCCGGCTCGGGTCAGTCCAGCTCGCCGGCTCGCAGCCGGGCCAGCCACGCCGCCGCGCCGGCATAGTCCACATCGGACAGACCGGCCGGCGGCGGCACCGGGCTCCCGCCGGCGCGCGGGTACGAGCCGAGGAACCGTACGTCGGCGCAGACCCGGCGCAGCCCCTGCAACGCCTCGCCGAGCCGGGCCTCGGCCAGGTGTCCGGTGCAGTCGAGGAAGAAGACGTAGCGGCCGAGCGCCTCGCCGGTCGGCCGGGATTCGATGCGGGTCAGGTTCACGCCGCGCACCGCCAGCTCCATCAACACCGCGAGCAGCGCGCCGACCCGGTCGTGGGCGATCGACACGGCGAGCGAGGTGAGGTCGTCACCCGTCGGTGGGGGCGGCGGTCCGGGCCGGGAGACCACCGCGAACCGGGTCACCGCGTCGGGGTGGTCGGAGATCTTGTCCGCGAGTACGTCGAGCCCGTGCCGGTTGGCTCCGATCGGCGCGCAGATCGCGGCGTCGTACTCGCCACCGGCGGCGCCCACCGCGGCGGCGCCGTTGGAGAGCACGTCCACGACGGTGGCGTCCGGCAAGATCTCCCGCAGCCAGCGCCGGCACTGCGCGGACGCCTGCGGGTGCGCGGCCACGCTGCGGATACCGTCGAGCGTGCCGCCCGGCCGCGCGGCCAGCACGAACTCGACCGGCAGCACGGCCTCTCGGATGATCATCAGCGGGGTACCCGTGGCCAGCTCGTCGAGCGTGACGCCGACCTGGCCGCCGATCGAGTTCTCCAGCGGTACGACCGCCGCGTCCGCGGCTGCGACGCGTACCGCGTCCAGCGCCTCCGGCACGCTGCGCGCCGGGGTGCCGCCGGCCGTACCGACCCCGGGGAGAGTACGCATCGCCTGCTCGGCGAAGGTGCCCTCGGGCCCGAGGTAGACGTACCGCATCAGCCGAGGGTAACCGTCAGCAGTTGGTCACGGCCCGGATGCCCGCGGGTGCGGTCGCCCGGACGGCTACCGAGCACACGTCCGTGCCGGCGGTGACGAGCACCAGCGCCGCCGGCGGGCCCTGGGTCACCACCAGCAACGGGTCCTGCTCGGGCACGGCCAGCTCGGTGTACTGCCACGTACCCGCGCACAGCGGCCCGGTGCGCACGGTCACCGTGCGGTTGCTCGGCAGCATGCCGGACGTACGCCGGAGGAACGCGACGACCTGTTCGCCGGACGGATACCCGGCGCACGGCACCGCAACCTGTTCGGCGAAGGTCGGGGCAGCGGTCGAGGTCGGCGTACGCGGCGGCGTCCGGGGTGGCGGCTGCGTCGTCGCCCTGCTGGCGGCCACGGTCGGCGACCCGGTACGCGTCGAGACCGCCGACGGCGGCCCGGCGAACGTGTCGCAGCCGGCGAGCAGCGCCACGGTGGCCGTCGCGACCGCCGCGATTCGGAGCGTGGAGAGCACGGGCCGTTCCCTCCGAGAGGTCAGCCCGCGATCCGGTGTCCGCTGGCGGTGAGCGCCGCCATCGCCTCGGTCAACCGGACCGCGGGGACGAGCAGGTAGTCGGTGTCGAACGTGGAGAACGCGAAGATGTTCACCCGGGCCTCGGCCAGCGGTACGACCAGGGAGGCCAGGATGCCCGTCAATGCCAGGTCCATCGGTCCGTCGACGCGGAAACAGCGCCAGGGCAGTTCGACCGTCGCGCCGGCGGGTGCCTGGTCGGCCGGGCAGATGATGGAGACCTCGACCGGCGTCCAGGTCACGGAGACGACGCCCGTACCCGCTGCCAGCCCGCTCGGCAGGTCGCTACCGGCGGGCAACCTGCACACCGCGTATTCCTCCGGCAACAGGTCGAGGTCGAGCATGGTTAGGAAGCCTACGGGCTGCCCTACCCGCAACCCAACTACCAGCGGCGGGATCACACCGGGCTGACGAAGGTCAGGCTCCCGGCCGGCTGCAGCCCGCCCATGATCGGCGTGGCGATCGCGTCCAGCGTGTAGGTCCGGTCCGGGTCCCGTCTACATTGGACACGCATGAGACCGCGGGCCAGGTGCCCGGAGGACAGGGCCAACAGCGGCGGGATCTGGTCGATCTCGCCGAGCGTCAGCTCACCGCGTGCGGCCGTGAAGTCGACCAGCTGTAGCACGCCGCCGAGCAGCGAGCGGTTGACCGCCAGCGCGGGATCGCCGAGCCCGAACAGGTCGCAGCAGGCGGCGGACACCGCAAGGATGATCGCGTCCGAGTCGATCAGCAGGCACGGCTCCAGAGCCGTCCCGACCACCGCCGCCCACCGATCGAGGTTGGTGGGCGGATCGAGGCCGGCGAACGGCTCGGAGACGGAGATCTCGACGTGCGCCACGCGTGCCCTCCTGCCGTACCGGAGGCAACGCTAGCCGATCCGGCGCACCCGTACAGTCGCCCGGACGGACCGCTGTCAGCTGGCGGCGCGGCGCTGTTTGCCGGTCGCCTGCGTGCCGTCCGGGTACCACCGGTACGTCGCGCCGGCATCCCAGGTGGCCGGGTGCCGGGCGACCGCCGACAGCTTGGCGGCCGTGCTCGGGGTGATCAGCTCCCGGCGCGACGCGAGAACCCGGTCGAGCTCCCGGTACGTGGTCACGAGGCAGTCCTTCGGCAGCCCGTAGTTGCTGATGGAACCCGTACCCACCAGGGCAAGGACCGGTACGACGCGGACCTTGCTGCCGACCGCGCGGGAGAGGGCGGCGCCGGCCCGCCGGGCGTCGCGGCGGGCTTGCGGGATGTAGGCCGGCCGCCGGCCGTTGACCTGTACGACGTCGCCCGCGAGCAGGACCCGCGAGCGGCCGTGGTCGAACACGCTGACCGCGTAGACACCGCCGGGTCCGATGGCAAGAAAGCCGGCCCGATCGAGGGCCGGCTCGTCAAGACTCGTCGCATCAGCGCTCGGCAACTCCGTGACGTGCCAATCCGGCCAGGAGTCGAGACGGGTGGCGGCGCGCTGCCCGGCCGCGGCGACGCGACGGGCCTCGCGTTCGGCGCGGCGCCGGCGGCGCCAGTCGAGCGGTCCGGGTCGGACGGCCTCCAGAAGTGCGTGGCGGGCGTTGTAGTCAATCGGGGAAACGGCTTCGAGGGAGCCGGTCATGTGGTCGACCTCCGGTATCGCCCCCCTGCGGAACTACGGGTCTCACTACCCTAGGTGAACGAGTGCGTACTCATACAAGCCCTTCTATGCCCGTACCCTGGGCAGTGGCTCCTGGTGTGTACTGGTATTTCGGGTCCGCGTCTTTTGATGAATAGCGCGGCTACCCTGCAACCGTGGCGCTCCACGTGGACACCGAGGTCGGTCGGCTCGGCACCGTCATGCTGCACCGGCCCGGCCCGGAGCTGACGCGACTCACCCCCCGCAACACCGGCTCGCTGCTGTTCGACGCGATCCCCTGGGTCAGCCGGGCCCAGGAGGAGCACGACGCGTTCGCGGCCGCGCTACGCGACCGCGGGGTCGAGGTGCTGTACCTCGCCGACCTGCTGGCCGAGACGCTCGTCATCGACGACGCCCGGGCCGAGCAGACCGAGGCCGTGCTGCGGGACGCGCGACTCGGTGACAGCCTGCGCCGCCGGGTCGCGGACTACCTGCGGTACCTGGACCCGGCCGCGCTCGCCGGCGTGCTCATCGCCGGCCTGGCGCACGAGGAGCTGCGTACCGGTGGCGGGCTCGTCTACGCGCTCATGGACCGGCACGACTTCGTCCTCGACCCACTGCCGAACCTGTTGTTCACCCGCGACTCGAGCGTCGTGGTGGGCGACCACGCGGCGGTCACCAGCCTCGCGATGCCGGCGCGGCGCCGCGAGACCACGCTGACCGACGCGATCTACCGGCACCACCCGCGGTTCGCCGGAACGCCGCTCGTCTACGAGCCGCGCCTGGAGCCGCTGGAGGGCGGCGACGTGCTGTTGCTGAGCCCTGGGGTGGTCGCGGTCGGCGTCGGCGAGCGTACGACGCCGGCCGGCGCCGAGCGGCTGGCCCGGCGCCTGTTCGACCGCGGGCTGGCGGGCGCGGTGCTCGTCGTGCCGGTCGCGCAGGAGCGGGCCACCATGCACCTCGACACCGTGTGCACGATGGTCGACGTCGACGCGGTGCTGATGTACCCGAACATCGCGGACACGCTCGTCGCCTACCTCGTCACGCCCGGCCCGGACGGCACCGAGCCGGCGGTGGCCGCGCCCGAGCCGTTCCTGACCGCGGCGGCCAAGGCCATGCGGATCGACACGCTGCGGTTGATCGACACCGGGCTCGACCCGGTCGTGGCCGAGCGGGAGCAGTGGGACGACGGCAACAACACGCTCGCGATCGAGCCGCGGGTGTGCCTCGCCTACGAGCGGAACCTGGAGACCAACCGGCAGCTGGGCCGGGCCGGCATCGAGGTGATCCCGATCCCCGCCGCCGAGCTCAGCTCCGGGCGGGGTGGTCCGCGGTGCATGTCCTGCCCGCTGACCCGCGCGCCGGCGGCCTAGCGCAGGGTCTGTTGCCGGCCCAGCAGTCCGTGCCGGGCGCGGCGCTCGGGCGCGGTGAGCGCCGCATCCACGGACACCGCCTCGGCGTACCGCTTGGCGAACTCCGCCACCGGCGCCTCCCAGGTGGCCGCCTCGGCCTGCGCGGGCAGGTCCCAGACGGGTACCAGCAGGCCATGTGCGCGGAACATGCCGGCGAACCGGGTACCGTCGCCGAGCGTCAGCACCCCGGCCGCGCCGAGCCGGGAGAGCGCGTCCAGCGCGCGCTCCTCGTCCTCGGCGAGCACCCAGCGCACATGTGCCCGGCCGGGTACCCGGCACCAGTACGCCGCCCGGGCCGCGTCGAGCTTGACGGTCGGGTAGAGCGACGCGTTCGCCCGCTCCAGGCTCGCCTGTACGGTCGGGTCATCGGTCGCGCCCTCCGCCAGCCAGAACTCGAACCCGTCATGCACCGTCACCGCGAGGCCAGTGTCGTCCAGCAGGTCGGGCAGTTGCGGGCCCGCGCCGGGTTGCGCCGGGACCGACACGGTGTCGCCCGGTGGGGTCTGGAGCGCGCTGAGCAACGCCACCGCGAGATCCCGGGACGGGTTGCCGGACGGCAGGTTGCGCTGCAGGCCCAGGAGAATCTGCCCGTCCGACCGGGACAGGGCCGGCCAGGCCATCGGCAGCACCGTCGCCAGCGTGACCGGCCGGTCGCCGAACTGGTCGAGCACCGCCGGGGCGAGCCGCAGCGGCGCCGACGCGGCGGGTACGAGCTCCCGCAGGGCGATCCAGTCGGGCTCGTCGACGAGGCCGGCGAACGGCCGGGCTATGAACACCTCCGGCGCCTTGGTCCGTCCGGGTGTGGTGGTCCGGGGGTTCCTCCTGCGCTTACTCACGGCACCCACCCTATGGTCCCGAGCGCGCGCCGGCACGCAGGTCAGCGGGCAGCTAGGTCAGTTGCGCCCAGACGCTCTGCCCGAGGCCGTCCCGCTCGACGCCCCATTGCTCCGCGAGCGCGGCGACGATGGTGAGCCCGCGGCCGCCCACCGACTCGGGCCCGGCGGGCCGCAGCTCGGGCGGGGAGCTCGACCCGCCGTCGGTCACCCGTACCTCGACGAGGCTGCGTCCCGACGCCCTCGGCCGCAGCCGCCAGGCGACCCGGATCACGCCGCCGGGCAACGGTTCGGCGTGCCGTACGGCGTTGCCGACCAGCTCCGCGGTGACCGCGACGGCATCGGCGAGCAGCGTCGCCGGGATCACGCCGGCCAGCTCGGTCGCGAGCCGCTGCCGGGCGATCCGGGCACCGCGGGCATGGTGCGGTACGACCACGCACCAGGCCCGCTCCGCGACCGCCGTAGCCACCGTCATGCCTCCCCGGGCGTCAGATCCGCTCGCGGCAGCCGCACCTCTGCGACCGTACCGCCCGCTTCGCGGGGACGTAATGAGACCCATCCGTTTTGTCGCTCCACTAACCGACGAACGAGATAGAGGCCCAGTCCGACACCGCCGGAACGCCGCTGTTCGTCCACTTCACCTTGCCAGAACCGCTCAAAGGCCCGTTCTACGTGCTCTGGAGGTACCCCGATCCCCCGGTCGGAAACGCGGAAATACACCGTCTGACCGTCGGCGGCCGCCTCGAGGCGTACGTCCGCCGGCCCGGGCGAGTACTTGTAGGCATTGGTGACGAGCTCGGTGAGCAGCGTGGCGATGCTCGCCCGGTCCCCGTACGCCTTCGGCACCGTGGTCGGCAATGCCACCCTTAGCTCCCGCCGGAGGTGCCCGGGCAGCGCGTCGACGGCCGAGCGTAGCGCGTCGACGAGATCGAACGGTACGGGTACCGCGGCGCCGATCGTGCCGTCGGTGTGGCCGGCCGCGGCGAGCAGCCGGTCGACGAGCCGAGCGAGGTCGTTCGACCGCTGGCGCAGTACGTGTACCGCCTCGCGGCGGCCGGTGTCGGTCAACGACTCCCAGTGCTCGTCGAGCGTGTCCGCGTACCCCTTGATGACCGTGACGGGCGTACGCAGCTCGTGGCCCGCCACTGCGACGAACAGATCACGGTCCTGGTCCCGCCGCCGGGCTCCGTCGCGGTCCCGGAACTTGATCGCCCAGCCGTCGCCGTGCACCGGCAGCCCGCGGTGGTCCCGGTAGAGGTGGGCCGCGCAGGCGGCCAGCCAGCCGGCGAGGCGGCGCTGCTCGGCATTCGCGGTCGCGGCCGCGTCCGCGTAGTACGCGTGCAGGCTGCCGACCGGGACGCCGCTCAGGTCGGCCCTCGCGCCGAGCACCCGGTGCAGCCCGCGGGCGTGTAGCTGGGTGGCCAGCGGACCGGGCAGCTCCGCGACGGGCCGCTCGGCCGGCTCGCGATCATCCACGATGGACTCCGCCGGGTGGCCGAGCGCCCACTCCAGGCCGCCGGTGGCCGCGATGACCCGGCCGCCGGTCGGGGCGTGCTCGGTGAACGACATGCCGCCCGCGCCGAGCGCCTCCTGGCCGACCGCGAGCAGCCGGTCGAGCGCGCGCAGCGCGAACTCACCCGCGTTTATCCGGTCGGTCAGCGCGCTGAGCCCGTCCACCAGGCGGGGGTAGTCGACCACCCCTGCGAGTCTGCCTCGTCAGCGCCGGGATGGGGAGCCCCTGAGGATCGACGGCTACCGCTTATCGCGGTGTGCGAGTACGTCGGCCGGCTGGTCGGAGATGATCCCGTCCACGCCGAGGCGCAGCACGAGGTCGATGTCGGCGAGCTCGTTGACCGTCCACACGTACACGCCGTACCCGCGGGCGTGCAGCCGTTGCACCAGTGCGGGCCGCTGGCGTACCAGGGAGATCCCCGGCCCGGCCAGCCGGGCGCCGAACGGCAGCCGACCCAGGGGGAGCCCGCGTGGCAGGTACTCCAGCAGCAGGACGGTCGGCAGGGTCGGCGCCAGCGCGCGCAGGTGCCGCAGCGCGAGCGGGGAGAACGACATCGCCGTCACCCGTACGGGCGACTCGGTGCGGGCGTCGAGCAGGCCGTGCCGGTCCAGCACCGCCACGAGCGCGCGTTCGACCTCACTCCCGTACCGCGACGGGTGTTTGGTCTCGACGAGCAGCCGCACCGGCCGGCCGGCCGCGCCCACCGCGGTGATCAGCTCATCCAGCGTGAGCACCCGGCCGCGGTCGTCGACCATGAGTGCCGCCTCGCCGGGGCCACCGCGGTCGAAGATCAGGTCGTCGGCGGACGTCGGCAGCCCGGGGTGCCACGAAGCGAAGTCGAGCCGGTTCAGCTCCTCGAGGCTGTGCTCGCTGACCGGCCCGCGGCCGTTGCTCGTCCGGTTGAGCCGGCGGTCGTGCAGGCAGACCAGATGGCCGTCGCGGGTCAGCCGGACGTCACACTCCACCCCGTCGGCGCCCTGGGCCAGCGCGAGCCGGTAGGCCGCGAGCGTGTGCTCGGGCAGCACCGCGGAGGCGCCCCGATGCGCGAAGATGAGCGGCCGCTCAGATGACGGCGGGTGCACGTCCGTCCTCGCTGACCAGCGGCCGCCCGGCGGCGACCCAGGCGTACATCCCGCCGTCGAGGTTGCGGACGTTGTCCCAGCCGCGCGCGGCCAGGAACGCGGCGACCTGACCGGATCGGGCACCCACCCGGCAGGCGATGACCACGTCACCCTCGCGCGGTACCTCGGCCAGCCGGGCCGGGATCTCCATCATGGGTACGTGGTGCGCGCCCGGCGGGTGCCCGGCCGACCACTCGTCGTGTTCGCGTACGTCGACGACGTACGCGTCGTCCGGCACGTCGGCCGCGGCGATGCTGGGGAGTTCTCGGTACACGCTCGCCAGCGTAGGTGGCGCCGGGCCGGGGTACCTAGGCCACCGGCGCCCGCCGGACCGGCGAATCGAGCCGGTCCTAGGTATCCCTAGGCCGGGAACTGCCTACCCCTAGTCCGGCCCCGGCCGGCGAAGTTAGCGAATGCTGCCGATGCCCGCGGGTACCTCAGGCGCCGATCGTTGTGGCATGACGACGGACAGCATGATCGCCCTGACCTGGTCGGTGCAGGCCCACCGGCGCGACCTGATGGCCGACGCGGAGGCCCACCGCATCGCCCGTTCCGCTCGGCGTGGCCGGGCGCAGCGGCGAGCGCCGGGCAGTACAGACGGGGGGTGCTGATGCCTGTACTGACCCGGGACGGCGCGGGGAACCCTCCAGCCCCAACACCGGCCCGGGATGCCGGAGGCGGCCCGACCCGGGCCGCCTCCGCCGTCATCGACCACCGAGGACCCGGGCCCGACGCCGGTACGCTGGCCGACATGCTGGTCTCCCGCGCGGGGCTGAGCCCGGTGATGGTCGGCCGGGACGCCGAGCTGGGCCAGCTGTTGCGCCTGTTCGGGGTGCACGCGGGCGGCTCGGTCGCCTTGATCGGCGGCGAGCCCGGGATCGGCAAGACCCGACTCGTGTCGGAGCTGATCGGCGCCCTGCCGCCGCAGACCACCGTCCTGGTCGGGCAGGCCGATCCGGGCGCGCTCGGCCATCCGTACCACCTCCTGTTCGATCTGGTGGGCGGCGAGCGGATCGAGCTGGGTGGCCCGGATGCCACCCCGCAGGCGCGCATGCTGGCCGGGCTGGACCTGCTGCGCTCGACGGTGGGCGCCGCGACCATCCTCGTGGTCGACGACCTGCACTGGGCCGACGCGGAGAGCATGGCGGTGATCGAACGGCTGCTGGAGGCGCCGGCCGGCCAGCTGCTCGTGCTGGGTACCTACCGGCCCGAGGAGCTGACCCGCCGGCACCCGGTGGCCGAGCTGGTGCAGCGGCTGGAGCGCCGGCACACGGTGGTGCACCTGCGGCTGGAGCGGCTGGCCCCGGCCGAGGTCGCCGGCTTCCTGGCCGCGGTCTTCGGCCGCCCCCCGTCGCACCGGGCGGCCGGAACGCTGCATCAGCGTACGGGCGGAAACCCGTTCTTCCTGGAGGAGCTGCTCAAGGCGTCCGGCGCGACGGATCCCGACCGGGTCTGCGGGCAACCGTTGCCGTGGACGCTGGCCGAGGCTCTGCGCAGCCAGTTGGACGATCTCGCGCCGGCGCAGCGGCGGATCGTCGAGGCGGCCGCGGTCCTGGGCAGTCGGGTGTCGTTCGACCTGCTCGCCGCCGTGACCGGGTTCGCCGAGCCGGAGCTGATCGGCGTGCTGCGCGACCTGGTCGGCCGCGGCCTGCTCGTCGAGAGCGAGGAGGACCAGTTCGGGTTCCGGCACGCGCTGACCCGAGAGGTGATCGCCGAGGAGATGCTCGGCCGCGAGCGGCGCCGGCTGCACGAGGCCGCGCTCGAGGTCCTCCGGGCGGCCGCCAAGCCGGATCTCGCCGCCGTCGCGAGGCACGCCAAGGGCGCCGGCCGGTACGCGGACATGGTGGCCGCCGCGCGGGACGGCGCGGCACAGCGGCTCGCGGCCGGGTCCACGTACGCCGCCCTCAAGCTCGCCGAGATGGGCCTCGAGGAGGATCCGGACGACGTCGCGCTGCTCGCCACCGCGGCGAACGCGGCGTGGCTCGCCGGGTACCACGAGGACGCGTACCGGCACGCGAACCGCTGGCTGGCCAACGCGCCCGATGCGCTCGCCCGGTCGGCCGCGCTGCGGGTCCTCGTCCGGATCGCCTGGGAAACGGCCGACCTGAAGACGATGGACGCGCGGACGACCGACGTGTGCGCGGTCGTCGAGGAGCTGCCGGACGGCGAGGAGCGCGCCCGCGCGTACGGCGCGCTGGCTCAGTCGCACATGCTGCGGTTCGAGTACGACCAGGCGATCGCGTGGGCGGACCGGGCGATAGAGGCCGGTCGCCGGCTCGACCTGCCGGAGGTGTGGCTGACCGCGCAGGTCGAGAAGGGCACCGCGCTGCTGTCCGTGCCCGAGACGAACGCGGCGGGCCAGGTGATGCTGCTCGCCGCGGCCGACGACGCCGAGCGGCACGGCGTGTTCCTGGCCGCGTCCCGCGCGCTGCACAACGTGTTCTGGCAGACCGCGGACACCTCGATCGAGTGGCTGGGCGAGCTGCTCGAACGCATGCGCGTGGACGCCGAGCGGGCCGGCTTCGGCGGGGTCGCGGTCGGCAGCTACCACGAAGGGCGCTCGTGGATCGCGACGCTCTCCGGCGACCTGGACGGCAGCATCGCCGCGCTGCTCGACATCGGCCGGGCCGACGGTGACTGGCCGCCCAGCCCGCGGGCGAGCACGGTCACCGCCCCACTGGCCGGCCTCTACCTGGAACGCGGTGACCTCGACCGGGCCGAGGAGACGCTGCACGACGTGCCGACCGAGGCGCCGTACTGGCTGGTCGCCGAGGCGCTCGCGTTCGAGCTTGCCTGCTGGCACGGCGACCTCGGCCGGGCTCGGACCTTGCTGACCGACCTGATCGCCGGCGGTGAGGCACCCCACGACGACCTGCTGCACGCGGAGACCCTGCACCTGGTGGTCTCCGCCGGCCTGGCGGTCGGGTTGGCCGGCGAAGAGTTGGCGCCGGCCGTGTTGGTCAACGGCGAGCTGCGCCGCACCGGACACAGGGGTCGGCCGGACGACGCCGACCACCCGCTGCGCCGGCTCGTTCTGGCGCAGCTCGACGAGGCCGCCGGGCGCACCGAGGAGGCGCTTGCCGGGTACCGCCGTACGATCGCGAGCACGCATGTCGACGCGATCGGCTACCGGCGGGCGACTGCGCACACCGGTGCCGCCCGCTGCCTGCTCGCACTCGGCCGGGGCAGCGAGGCGCGTACGGACGCGCTCGCCGCGGCCGAGCTGCTCGCCCGCTGGCCGGGCTGGCGCCGCGCCGAGCTGGATCGGATAGCGCGGCGGCTCGGCGTACCCGCCGCCGGTGCGAACGCGTCCGCCTCACCCGCGCCGGCCGCGGCTTCCGGCTCTGCCGCGCTTACGCCCCGCGAGCGGGAGGTCGTCCGGCTGCTCGCCGAGGGCCTGACGAACTCGGAGGTCGCCCGGCGTCTCGTGATCTCCCGTAAGACGGCTGCGGTGCACGTCTCGAACATCCTCGCGAAGCTCGGCATGACGAGCCGGGCACAGGTCGCCGCCTGGGCGAGCCGGGAGAAGCTGAGCTGATCGGGCTCGCATTCGCTCGCGGGGCGGGCCGCGGCGGAGTTCAGGCAGTGGGTTTGAGTACGCAGCCCGAGCAGATCTTCGGCTGCGGCAGTTTGAAGGCGAGGCAGCAGGTACGGCGCTCCACCCGTACGCCGAGCCCGTCCTTGGTTGTGACCACGTCGACGAGCTCGTCCAGGCCGAGCGCGGCCAGTACGGCGCAGGCTATGTCCACTATGGACTCCGGCGGCCCGCCGGCCAGCGAGCGGACCACTCCGTACGCGACGCCGGAGGAGGCCGAACCGAGCAGCGTGCGCCGGCCCAGGTGGACCCGCGAGCGGATCTGGTCGAGCACCGGCACCAGATGGGCGTCGAGCAGTGCCTCGCGCATCGCGTCGAGCAGGGCTGAGTCGTCGGCGACGACCCGTACGTCGTCGGGGTGGCTGGCTGCCAGTGGGTCGGACGCCGTGACGGCGACGGTGGCCCGGCGCAGCCCGATGCTCAGGAAGGGCTGCTGGTCGTGCAGCTGGATCAGTACGTCGTCGGGGCGCATGAGCGGCACCCGGCGGGACATCGCGTAACCGGCCACGGCGGGCAGGGCGAGCCAGTATGTGTAGGCCTTCCAGGCGAGCGCGGCGGCCACGTGCGGCTCGGTCGGCCAGCGCTGGCCGGCGGCGTGGAGCAGCTCGGGCACGCGCGTGCCGTCCACCAGTTGGGTTGCCGGGATCCAGCCCGGTGCGGCGCCGTCCCGGGCGCTCGGCGGGGCAGGGCGGACGAGCAAGCCGGGGTACCGGCCGTTGTTCGGCGTACCGCCGAGGCGCGCTCGCAGCGGCGCGAGGGTCGCCTCCAGCGGCGCCGGTGCGGCCGGCTGCGGGGTGTCGATGCGTACGACTGTCGTCATCGGCACTCCAGCTGGTCGGCGACTTGGTCGAGGTATTGTGCTAAGGCTAGCCTAACCAGCTAATGTCGTGGCTCCGCAACCGGTACGCCTAGATGTCGCCGAAGGCGTCGTACTTGATCCGTACCGCGGGCACCTGGAGCTCGGCGAGGGTACGCAGCGTGGACCGGACCATGGCCGGCGAGCCCGAGACGAAGAAGTCGTGCTCCGCCCATGGCCCGTACCGGGCGACGACGCTGGCGATGGTGCCCTGTTCGCCGACGAATGTGGGGTCCTTGTCACAGGCCGGCACGACGGACAGCCACGGGTACTTCGCCCCGAGCTGGTTCAGCTCGGCGAGGTCGTAGAGGTCGTCCCGGTCCCGGGCGCCGAAGAACACGTGCACCCAGCGCGTCCGGTTGTACCGGGTCAGCTGCTGGATCAGCGCCTTGATGGGAGCGAGGCCGGTGCCGCCCGCCACGCACACGATGTCCCTGGTCGCCTGGCGGTCCAGCGTCATCGAGCCCATCGGGGCGGCCAGCCGGATCATGTCGCCGACCTTCAGCCGGCGGACGAGCGCGCTGGACACCCAGCCCGCGCCGAGCGCCCGTACGTGAAACTCCATGGTGCCGTCCTGGTCCGGCGCGTTCGCCATCGAGTACACCCGCCACAGCCGCGGCTGGTACCTGCACTCCAGGCTGATGTACTGGCCGGCCTTGAACTCCAACGGCTCCATCGGCCGGCAGGTGAACACCGCGATGTCCCGGCTGCGTCGCTCGTGGCGCAGTACCTCGGCGTGCCAGAACGGCGGGTTGGTGTCGGCGTCCGCGCCGGCCACCATCTTGCGGGCGATCACCTGGTACGCGTCCCGCCACGCCTGGTCGTACTCGATGGACCAGCTCTCGCCGGCGAACGTACGCAGCGACTCGAGCAGGGCCGCACCCACGACGTCGTAGTGGTCGGCGGAGACATGGAACTTGCGGTGGTCGCGGCCGAGCGCGCGCAGGTAGTCGTCGAACCGGTCCGGATCGTCGAGCGTCTGCACGGCCGTCACGATGGCGCCGAGCAGGCGGGCCCGCTGCACGTCCATCTGTACTGGAAAGAGGTCCCGGACCTGGGGGTTGTCGAGGAAGATCCGCGCGTAGAAGTAGCCGGCGAGCTTGTCCTGCTGCTCTTCGACGAGCGTCCAGCTCTCCTTCAACAGGCGCGACAGGTTACCCATGGACAGCCCTCACCGGGTGGTCGTGGCGGTATGCAGGTGAGCGCCAGCCTCGCCACGGAGGGTAGATCGATGTCGCACAGATTGTGCGACATCGGTCCCCAGATGAACTGAGATGCTGCCCCTCGTGTCGTTATGCGCCGGGTGCGCCAATGGCCGGGCCGATGGCGGGAGGGCGAGATGGCGGGCAGCGGGGAACCACCGCACGATGACGGCGGTGGCGGCGCGGTCATCGCACTGCATCGGCCGGGCTCCACCGGGGAGCACGTGCTCCAGCAGCGGTACGGGACGGCCGAGCGCGCGCAGCGGTTCTACGAGCAGGCGATGCTCGACCACCTCAACGACCGGATGCGCGAGTTCCTCGGCCGCCAGGAGATGATGTTCGTCGCAAGCTCGGACGGGCGGGGTGAGGCCGACTGCACGTTCCGCGCCGGGCCGCCGGGCTTCGTCCGGGTGCTCGACTGCCGCTGGCTCGCGTGGCCGGAGTACCGCGGCAACGGCGTGCTGGCGACGCTGGGAAACATCAGCGAGAACCCGAATGTCGGGCTGCTGTTCGTCGATTTCTTCCGGGACGTCATCGGCCTGCACGTCAACGGGCGGGCGAGCATCGTCGAGCACCGGACGATGGCGGCGAACCACCCCGGCCTGCCGGCCGATCCGGTGCCGGGCCGGCATCCTGAGCGGTGGGTGAGCGTACGCGTGCACGAGGCGTACATCCACTGCGCGAAGCACATCCCGCGACTGTTGAAGCTGCCCCGTGACCGGGCCTGGGGATCGGACGACGCGAAGCGCAAAGGCGGCGACTACTTCGGTGCGCGGGACGAACCGCGACCGTGGTCGGCGCAGCGCGACTGACGTCCGCCACAATCCTGGGGTGCCTGGCCGGTTGCCAGGCCCCCGGGACTTGTGGGAGGTGCCGGTGACCGAACGACGGGTACTGCGCACCGAGGTCCTGCTCCTGCTTGGCGTCTCGCTCGGTGCGAGCGGGGTCTACGCGGTGGTGAACATCGTCGCCCGGCTGATCGCGACCCGGCCGCTCGCCCAGCAGACGGCGACGCTGAACGCCTCCCGGGCGCCCCAGCCCTGGCTCGACCTCACCCTCCAGCTCCTCGACATCCTGTTCGGCGTCGTGCCGGCGTTGCTCGCGGTTTACCTGCTGGCGCGGGACCCGGGCGAACCGCCCGCCGAGCTTGGGCTGGATCGGCGGCGGCCCGGCTTCGACCTGACCACCGGCGCCGGCCTGGCCGCCCTGATCGGGATACCCGGGCTCGCGTTCTACGTTCTGGCGCGCCGGCTAGGGATCAACGCCGAGGTGATTCCGGCCGCGTTGCCGTCGGCCTGGTGGGCGGTACCGGTGCTCGTCCTCGCCGCGGCCCAGAACGCGGTGCTCGAGGAGATCGTCGTCGTCGGCTACCTCGTCACCCGGCTGCGGCAACTCGGCCTGCGGGTGTGGTCGACGATCGCGGCGAGCGCCGTGCTGCGCGGCTCGTACCACCTGTACCAGGGCATCGGCGGGTTCCTCGGCAACGCGGCCATGGGCGTCGTATTCGGGCTGTTCTGCCTGCGTACCCGCCGGGTACTGCCGCTCGTCGTCGCGCACGCGATCCTGGACATCGTGTCGTTCGTCGGTTATGCCCTGTTCAAGGACCGGCTGGGCCGCCTCCGGTAGTACCGCGTGGCGTCCGCGGCGAGGGCCTCCATCCGCCGCGCGCCAGCGGTCGCGCCGAGGACGATCGCCGCGCCGGGCAGGACCCGGGCGGCGGCCCTGAGTACGGTCCACCCGCCGAGCATGCGCAGCAGCGGGACCCCGGCCCGCCACAGGGTCGTCGGCGCGCCCGGCTTCTCGGCCGCGGCCAGCGCCGCCTCGGCCGCCTCGACGCTCGGGTGCACGCCCGTCAACACGAGCAGATCGGCCGCCCGCGGCTCCACCTCGTACGCCGCCGCGATGTGTGCGACGAGTCGACCCTGCACGGCGAGTACGGCGGCGGTCCCGGTCAGGGGACCGAGCGGCCCACCGAGAACGGTTGCCGCACCGGCCGCGCGGGCGAGCCGGATGTGGTCGCGAGCGGCGAGCCGGGCGAGCCCGTCCGGCGTCGCGAACGGGTAGGTGCGCCGCAGTCGATCTGCCCACGCACGCGCCGCGGGTGGGTAGTGGGCCATCGCCGCCTGAGCCACGAGCTCCGGACCATGGCCGGGGTCGGCCTTGATCCGCCGCCAGATGCCCGCGGGCTCCTCGGCCACCGGTGGCGGTACGGCGGCCGGTGGCCGCGCGGGCGTTGGTTGAGCTGTGGCATCAGCTGTGGCGGTGGTGGCGGTCGTGGCCGTTGCGGCGATCGGGGCCGGCGCAGCGGGGACGGCTAGCGTGGCGGTATCAGCCTGGGTGGCGGTGGTCTTCGCGGGCCCCTTCGTGGCTGTCGGCGCCGGTGGTGTGGCGGCGCTGGCCGGTGTCGTGGTTCTGGCGGCGGCCTTGGCGGGCGTGGCCGGCCTGGCGGCGGCCTTGGCGGGCGTGGCCGGCCTGGCGGCGGCCGTGGTCGCTCGTGTGGTGGGAGTCGCGGGCTGCGCCGGTTCGGTCGGTTTCGCGGTGCTCGCGGGTGCCGCCGGTGCCG
>JAEHDK010000495.1 GCA_016880465.1 Micromonosporaceae bacterium | reverse complement strand
GATCCGCGGTGGTTCGGCCGGCCCGCCGCGCGTGGCCAGCACCACGACCGCGCCGACCGCGACGATCGACGCGGCGGCCAGGGCGGCAACCACCGTCGTACGGGAGAACGGGGGTAGCGGCAGCCGCGAGGCGACCCCGCGGCGCGGCCGCGCGGTGTCGGTCAACGCTCACCCCCACCTTGGCGGCACACGCAGGGCCGCACGGCCGCCAGGATAACGCCGTGCCGCTACCGGCGGTCGAGCCGGTGCGGGTGTCCGATGTGGACGCCGGGCTCAGTCCGCGTCGGCGTGCACGCGGGCGGCAGCGTCCTCGTCGGCGTGCGCCTTCGCGGACCGGTCCGCATTCGAGCCCCGGTCCGACTTGGCGATGCGGTCGACCGGTGCGGCACCGTCGACCTCGGCCGGCACCTGGTCGGCCCCGTCGGCCCCGGCGGCCCCGGCCGGGAGCTGCGGCGCCGCCGTGGTCTCCGTGCGCACCTGGTCGGCGTCTGCCAGGTCGGGACCCGCCGTGAAGCCGGTCGTCGAGGTCTCCGCCGGCCGGTCGGCCGTCACCGGCTGGTCGGTGGTCGCCGGCTGGCCATTGGCGGAGCTCACCGTGGCGGCCGGGCGCCAGCCACCGGCGGTCAGCTGCTCGGCTCTGGCCCGCGCGGTACTGAGGAGAATGTCCGCGTCGGTCCGGGCCGCCTCGACGGTGCGCCGCGCCGCGTCCTCGGCTTCGGCTCGCACCGCGGCGATCCGCTGTTCGGTGTCGATGCGCAGCTCCTCCGCGTGCTCGTTGGCCTGCCCCCGGAGCCGCTCCGCGTAATGTTCGGCCGCCGCACGCTGTTCGGCGGTCTCCTGCGCGGCCTGGGCGCGGACCTCGGCCGCCTCCTGTTCGGCCTGGGCGCGGACCTCGGCCGCCTCCTGCGCGGCGCGCGAGCGCACCTCCTCGGCATCGCGCCCGGCCTGGCTGGTCAGCTCGCTGGCCTCCTGCTCGGCGACCCCGCGGAGGGTGGCGGCCTGGTGCTGCATGTCGGCCAGCTCCTGCTGCATCTTGGCCCGTTCCTGCTGCGCCGCGTTGTGCCAGGCCGCGATCTCCTGCTCGGCCGCTTGCCGGCGCTCGACGATCTCCTGTTCGATCTGGGCGCGCACCGACTCCGCGTACGCGTCAGCATGCAACCTGCCCTGCTCGACCTGCGCGGCGGTCGACTCGCCGATCCGGCGTGCCTCCTGTTGGGCGCCGGCGACCATCGCGTCGGCCTCGGACCGGCGCCGGTCCGTGTACTGCTGGGCCTCCAGGCGGAGCCGGCCGGCGTGCTGCTCCGCGTCGGCCCGGACCCGGGCGGCCTGTTCCTGGGCCGCGGTCAGCTCGGCCAGCACGGAGTGCCGGCGCTCGCTGTCGATCCGCTCCTCATGGGACCGGCGGGCCGCGAGCGCGATCTCGAAGTCCTGCATCGCCTCGGCGGCGCGGGCGCGGGCATCGGCCAGGACATGGTCGGCCTCGCCCTGGCGATCGACGATTTCCTGCACGGCACCGGCCCGGATCGCCTCGGCCTGCTCCTCGGCGAGCGCGAGGATGTGCTCGACCCGCGGGCCGAGGTGCCGGAACGACACCCGGTCGCCACCGCCGGCCACCCGCCGGCGGAGCTCGATGAGCTCCACCTGGAGATGTTCCACCTGTCCGGCCAGTGCCTGGATCTGGGCGTACGCCTGTTCCCGTTCGCCCGCGAGAGCGGCGACCTCCGCTTCCACCTGGGTCACGTACCGATCGACCTGTTTCTTGTCGTAGCCGCGAAGCGCGACCTCGAAGCTGGGTTCCGTAGCGACGCCCTCACCCAGAGAGAACAGTTCTCCGCCGTGCGACATGACCCCATCCTCACATGCATCGTCCCGTCACGCGGGGATACCCACCGGCGTGACGGGACGCGCACCAGTGTGTGCTATTTGCCGCTGAAACGCCTTACCCCATGCGGCAGCTCCCTGCCCGGCTCGTCAGTTCCCGACGCTGTCGGCCGACTTGTCGGGCCGCTTGTCGGCCTTCGGCGCGGCCTGCGGCGCGACCGAGGGAACGATCCCGGCCAGGCCGGAGAGCATCTGGCCGAGCTGCGAGGTGACCGCGTCCTTCTGCCGGGTCAGCTGCTCGACCTCGCGGCGGGCCGCCTGGGTGGTCATCTCGGCCTCCGTGCGGGCCTCGCTCACCGTCCGGTGCGCCTCGCTGCGTGCCTCGTTCAGCGTCTTGTCGGCGTGTGCCTTGGCCTTGTCGATCGTGTCGATGGCGTGCCGCTCGGACTCGACCCGGCGCGCCTCCGCGCGCTGCTCGATCTCCTTGGCCCGCTCCTCGGCCGCGTACGCCCGCTCCTCGGCCTGCGCCACCATCTTCTGCGTGGTCGCCACCTGGATGGCATGCCGCTCCGACTCCTCGCGTTCGGCCTTCTCGCGCCGCTCGGCGATCTCCAGGGACAGCGCCTGGATGTCCTTGTCGCGCTTGTCCCGGGCGTCGGTCAGCAGCTTGGTCGCCTCGGCGCGCTTCTCCTCGGCCTCGCGAGCCGCCTTGGCGCGCAGCTGGGTGATCTCCCGCTCGGCGGTCGCCCGCAGCGTGGAGACCTCGCGCTCGATCGTGGCCTTCAACTCGGCCACCTCGTGCGCGGTGGCGGTACGCAGGGCCTTGGTCTCGCGGTCGGCGTCGGCGCGCAGCGTGTCGGCCTCGCGGCGGGCCTGCACGCGCACCTCGGCCGCCTCGCGCTCGGCGGCGGTACGTAGGTTGCCGGCTTCGCGCTCCGCGGTCGCCTTCATCGCGGCGGCCTCGGCGCGGGCCTTGTCGGTGATCTCGCGCGCTTCCAGCCGGGCCGTGGACACGATGCCCTCGGCCTCGCGCTTGGACTCGCCGCGGTGGTCGTTGGCCTGCTCCTCGGCGAGCCGCAGGATCTGCTCGACCCGGGTACCGAGCCCGGACAGCGTCGGCCGGCTGCTCTCCTCGAGCTGCTTGGACTGGTCGGTGAGCTTCTGCTCGACCGAGTTGAGCCGCTGCTCGGCCGTACGCAGGCGGCGTTGCGCCTCGGTGGCCCGCTGTTCGGCCTCGACCCGAGCCTGCTCGATCTGCATGAGCAACGCGTTGAGGCGGCCCATCTGGTCGTCCACCTGGCCGCGGTCGTAGCCGCGCAGGACGACGGTGAAGTCATGTTGGGTGTTCGCGTTCTCGAAGAACGCCAGGGAGGACTGGGGCTGCTGCTGGGGCATTGGGACATACTGGCAGACCTACCCAGGCACTTCGCAAGGGCGTACCACCTGGGGGCGAACTCTTTAGTTGGTCAACTTAGCAGGTGGGCCCCTACCGGCCGCGGAAGCGGTTGATCGCGCCGGCGTGCCGGGCCCGCATTTCCGGGTCCCGTACGCCGAGCCGCTCGGCGGGTGCCAGGCACAGGATCCCCACCTTGCCCTGATGGGCGTTGCGGTGTACCTCGTACGCCGCCTGGCCGGTCCGGGCGAGCGGGTAGGTCTTCGACAGCGTCGGATGGATCCGGCCGAGCGCGATGAGCCGGTTCGCCTCCCACGCCTCGCGGTAGTTGGCGAAGTGGCTGCCGACGATCCGCTTGAGGTTCATCCACAGGTACCGGTTGTCGTACTCGTGCTGGAACCCGCTGGTCGACGCGCAGGTGACGACCGTGCCGCCGCGGCGGGCCACGTACACCGAGACGCCGAAGGTCTCGCGGCCCGGATGCTCGAACACGATGTGCGGGTCCTCGCCCGCCGTGAGGTCGCGGATGCGGTCGCCGAACCGGCGCCACTCCGCCTGGTCCTGGGTGTTCTCGTCGGCCCAGAACCGGAAACCCTCGGCGACCCGGTCGATGACCAGCTCGGCGCCCATCCGGCGGCACAGCTCCCCCTTGTGCGGGCTGCTGACCACACAGACCGGTATCGCGCCGCCGTGCAGTGCCAGCTGCGTCGCATAGCTGCCGAGACCACCCGATGCGCCCCAGATCAGTACGACATCCCCCTGCTTCAGGTTGGCGCCGTGGTGGGAGACCAGCTGCCGGTACGCGGTGGAGTTGACCAGTCCCGGGCAGGCGGCCTCCTCCCAGCTCAGGTGCCGCGGCTTCGGCATCAGCTGGTTGGCCTTGACGAGCGCGAGCTCGGCTAGCCCGCCGAAGTTCGTCTCGAACCCCCAGATCCGTTGCTGCGGGTCGAGCATCGTGTCGTCGTGCCCGGCGGCATCCTCCAGCTCGACGCTGAGGCAGTGGGCCACGACCTCGTCACCGGGGCGCCAGCGGGTCACCCCGGGACCGACGCGCAGGACCACGCCGGCCGCGTCCGAACCCACCACGTGGTACGGGAGGTCGTGGCGCTTGGTGAGCGTGGACAGCTTGCCGTACCGCTCGAGGAACCGGAACGTCGACATCGGCTCGAAGATGGACGTCCACACCGTGTTGTAGTTGATCGCGCTGGCCATGACGGCCACCAGCGCCTCGCCCGGACCCAGCACCGGGGTCGGCACCTCCTGCAGGTGCAACGACCGCCGCGGGTCCTTGTCCGCGGCGGCGATCCCCTCGAACATCCCGGCCTCGTCGGCCCGTACGACGACGCCCCGGTAGGAGGGCGGAATCGGCAGGTCCGCGACCGCCGCGGCGGTGCCCGAGTGCTCGGTCTGCAAGATGGCTTCCAGGATCTGCTCCACGGCGCAACCTCCGAGGTCAAGTCCCGCGGACCGGACGTTACTGCCCGGTAGCAGAACTGTGCACCGGTTTACCGAAAACCGCACGACCGGGCCGGTTGGCCGAACGGCCGGCTGACTACGCCCGAACGTGCACTGCCCGGCGGTCGCCTTTCGGACAGTGACCTGGATACCGTGCCTCGACCATAATTCGGTCCGGTCCCCGGGTGGGCGCGTCAGCATGCCCACGTGCCGCTCCGTATGGAGGTTCCATGTCACGCAGGCCCCGGTCCCTGCTGCGTACCGTGCTCGGCCTCGCACTGGGGGTACCGGCGGTCGCCGTAGGCGTGGTGGCCACCACGGCGTCGCCGGCGTCCGCGCTGCCCGCCGGGTTCACCGAGGAGATCGTGTTCACCGGCCTGACGCAGCCGACCAAGCTGGCGTTCTCGCCGGACGGCCGCGTCTTCGTCGGCCAGAAGAACGGCCTCATCAAGGTGTACGACAGCGTGTCGGACCCGACGCCGGACATCTTCGCGGACCTGCGTACCAACGTGTACGACTACGACGACAGCGGGCTGCTCGGGCTCGCGTTGCCGCCGGACTTCCCGACGAACCCGTGGGTCTACGTGTCGTACACGTACGACGCGCCGCCGGGCGGTACCGCACCCACGTTGAACGACGACTGCAACGACATCAAGAACTGCGTGCTCAGCGGCCGGCTCTCCCGGCTGCAGGCCAGCGGCAACCAGATGGTCGGGTCGGAGCAGAACCTCATCACCGACTGGTGCCAGCACTCGATCAGCCACTCGGTCGGCGACCTGCACTTCGGACCCGACGGCGCGCTGTACCTGACCGCCGGTGCCGGTGACACGGCGTCCTTTGTGGACTGGGGACAGACGGCCAGCACGCCGCTCAACCCGTGCGGCGACCCGCCGGGCGGGGTGGGCGGCGCGATGAACCCGCCGGACGCCGAGGGCGGCTCGCTGCGGGCGCAGGACTTCCGGACCACGGGTGACCCCGAAGGGCTGGGCGGCTCGCTGATCCGGGTGAACCCGACCACCGGCGCCGCGATGCCGGACAACCCGAACGCGGCCTCCGCCGACCCGAACCGCCGCCGGCAGCTCGCCATCGGGCTGCGCCAGCCGTTCCGCTGGACCTTCCGCCCCGGTACCAACGAGGTCTGGTACGGCGACGTCGGCTGGCACACCTGGGAAGAGATCAACCGGATCCAGAACCCGCTCGGCGCCACCCTGTCGAACAACTTCGGCTGGCCCTGCTACGAGGGCGCCGGGCGGCAGCGCGGCTGGGACGACGCGAACCTCAACCTGTGCGAGAGCCTGTACTCGTCGGGCCAGGTCGTCGCGCCGTACTACACGTACAACCACCGCAACGCGGTCGTGTCCGGGGACGGCTGCCCCACCGGTGACTCCGCGGTGACCGGGCTCGCGTTCTACCCGGCAGGCGGCGGGCCGTACCCGGCCGCGTACCGCAACGCGCTGTTCTTCGCCGACTACGCGCGCAGCTGCATCTGGGCCATGATGGCCGGAGCGAACGGGCTGCCCGACCCGAACAACATCGTCGCCTTCGCACCGACCGCGACGAACCCGGTCGACCTGCAGGTGGGTCCCGACGGCGACGTCTGGTACGTCGACGTGAGCGGCACGGTACGCCGGTTCCACTACAACGCCGGCAACCAGCCGCCGACCGCGGCGATCAACGCCACGCCGACCTCCGGCGGGTCGCCGCTCGCGGTCGCCTTCGACGGCAGCGGCTCGACCGACCCCGACCAGGGCGACATCCTCACGTACCAGTGGGACTTCACCAACGACGGGACGTTCGACGCGTCCGGTCCGACGGCCAACTTCACGTACACCGCGAACGGGGTGTACACCGCGGCCTTGAAGGTCACCGACAGCGGGAACCTGACCAATACCACGACGGTGCAGATACTCGTGGGCGCCGGAGCTCCGACCGCGTTCATCGACACCCCGGTGGCCGGCCTGCAGTGGGCGGTCGGCGACCCGATCGCGTTCTCCGGTCACGCGACCGACCCGCAGCAGGGCGACCTGCCGGCCGCCGCGCTGCACTGGCAGGTGCTGCTGCACCACTGCGTCACGCTCAACGACTGCCACATCCACTTCCTGCAGTCGTTCGACGGCGTGGCGAGCGGCCAGTTCACCGCACCCGACCACGAGTATCCGTCCTATCTGGAACTCGTACTCACCGCGACCGACGCCGACGGGCTGACCGGTACGGTGAACCGGCGCATCGACCCGCGCACGGTCATCCTCACCTTTGACAGCCAGCCGAGCGGCCTGCAGCTGACCGTCGGGCCGGACGCGGAGTCCACCCCGTTCACCCGGGAGGTCATCGTCGGCTCGACGAACACGCTGAGCGCGCCGACGCCGCAGAACCAGAGCGGTACGAACTACAGCTTCGTGAGCTGGTCGGACGGCGGCGCGCAGACGCACGTGTTCACCGCGCCGGCGATCCCGACGACGTACACGGCGACGTACTCCGGTACCGCCGGGTGCGGCGACTCGTTCGGGTACACCTGCACGACCGGTGCGCAGGCGTTCGCCCCCGCGGACCCGACCGTGCTGCCGATCACCGGCGACGAGTCGCGTACGTCGGTGAGCCTGCCGTTCGCCTTCCCGTTCTACGGCCAGACGTACTCGACGGCGTGGGTACAGAGCAACGGCGTTGTGTCCTTTGTGGACCCCGGCGGGCCGGCCGCCATCAACGGCACGCTGCCCAGCGCGGCCAACCCCAACGCGTCCCTGTACCCGTTCTGGGATGACCTGGTGGTCAAGGCGGGCGTGTCGACGGTGCGTACGGCGGTGCTCGGTACCGCGCCGGACCGGCGCTTCGTCGTCGAGTGGCGCAACGTCAACATCTACGGCGGGTCGCTGTACCTCACGTTCGAGGCGGTGCTCGCCGAGAACGGGCAGGTGACGTTCAACTACGCCGACATCGCCACGACCAGGACGCGCGAGCAGGGGGACAGCGCGACGGTCGGCATCGAGAACGCGGCCGGCACGATCGCCACCCAGTTCTCGGCGAACCAGGCGGTGCTGGCGAACGGCACGGCGATCGTGTTCACGCCGCCGGGCGGTGGCGGGCCACCACCGCCACCCAGCACCGGCACGATCGCCGGCACGGTGACGAACGCCGTGGGTGCCGCGGTCGCCGGTGCCACGGTGACCCGGACGCCGGGCGGGGCCACGGCCACGACGTCGGCCTCGGGTACCTACCAGTTCACCGATGTCGCGCCGGGCACGTACACCCTGGACGCTACGGCGGCCGGCGGCCTGACCGGCTCCGCGTCGGCGACCGTGACGGCCGGGCAGACCACGACGGCCAATATCACGGTGGCCGGTGCGGGCGGCGGCGGTGAGGCGTACACCAAGACGACCGCGAGCCAGGCGTTCGTCTCGGCGGACCAGGCCGTGCTGCCGCTGACCGGTGACGACGCGGTGACCTCGGTGAGCCTGCCGTTCTCGTTCACCTACTACGGCACGGCCTACGACACCGCGTGGGTGGACACCAACGGGGTGTTGTCGTTCGTCCAGCCGGCACAGGGGTACGCGGCGAACACCGCCATCCCGGATGCCGCCCCGCCGAACGCGGCGATCTACGCGTTCTGGGACGACCTGCTCGTCAAGGACGTCAGCAGCGTACGGACCGCGGTGGTCGGTACGGCGCCGAACCGGCAGTTCATCGTCGAGTGGCGGAACGTCAACTTCTACGGTACGGGGCTTTACGTGAAGTTCGAGGTGATCCTGTCCGAGAACGGTACAATCACCCTGAACTATGGCGACCTGGCCACCACGAAGTCGCGGGAGCTGGGCGACAGCGCAACGGTGGGCATCGAGAACGCGTCCGGTACGGTCGCGGTCCAGCACTCGTTCAACCAGGCGGTGCTGGGCAACGGCCAGGCGATCACCTTCACCCCGAACCCGTGAGCCCCGAACCCGTGAGCCCGTGAACCCCGTGACCGGAGGCCAGTGACCGACGAGATGGCGGCGTGGGGCGTCGAGCACGGCGCCCTGCGCTGGTGCCGGGAGGCGCGGCCCGTACCGGCGAGCGGCGAGACGCTCGTACGGGTCGCGCTGGCCGGGATCTGCGGCAGCGACGTGGCGAAGCTCAGCAAGGCGCGGATCCCGGATCCCGGGTACCCGTGGCGGCCCGGGCACGAGATCGTCGGCTGGGATCTGCGGGCGCCGAACCGGCTCGTCGCGGTGCACCCGCTCGTGCCCTGCCAGCGATGTGATCGGTGCCGGGCCGGCCGGGTGGACCTCTGCCCGGACCTCGAGCTGATCGGTTGGCAGCGGCCCGGCGGGTTCGCGCAGTACGTGACCGTACCGGTGGGGAACGCCGTACCGCTGCCGGCCGGGCTGGACGCGGCGTACGCGGTGCTCGCCGATCCGACCGCGGTCGCCGTCCACGGCGTCCGCTGCGGGCTGGGCCGCCTGCCGGCGGGCCGGCTCGCGGTCGTCGGGTCGGGTGCGCTCGCGGTCGCCGGTGCCGCGTACGCCGCGACACTCGGCTGGGAGGTGACCGTCCTCGTCCGCGGCGACGACAAGCGGGACGCGTTGGCCGGCGCCCTGAAGGCGACGGTCGCCCTGCTGGGCACGGTGCCGGAGCGGCATTTCGACGCGGTCGTCGACGCGGCCGGCGGCCGGGACGACGCCCCGTTCACGGCGGCACTCGACCTCGTCCGCGACGGTGGCGTCATCGTCGTCGAGACGGCCTACCACCCGGGGGTACGGCTCAGCCGCGACCTCCGCGAGCCGATCCGCCGCGCGTTGACGATCACCGGCTCGTTCACCTACTGCCGCGCCGGCGGCGACGACTTCGCGATCGCGCTGGACGTGCTCGCCGGCCGGCCCGGCTGGGCGGCCCGGTACGTCGGCGACCGGTACCCCCTGGCGAGCCTGCCGGCGGCGCTCGCGGCCGTAGCCAGCGGCCGGCCCGGCCGGCCGTTCAAGGCGGTGCTCGCCGCCGCCGCCGACCCTGGATCGTGCCGCCACGCCACGAACTGAGTACCGCCGTTCGTACTCCAGGAAGGCATTCCGATGACCGTCGTGTACTTCGACTCGCCGATGTCGGACGACGAGCGCAGGGCGCGACTCTTCGCCGGCGACCTGTTCGTCTACTCGCCGACCGCGCACTCGCAGGAGCTGTGCGCGTTCGCCCGGGAGCTGGCCGTCGAGGCGTTCGCGCCGTACCCGCCGCCGACCGCCCAGCACCATATGGACCACCAGAGCTACGTCGACGTGCTGGCCAGGCTCAAGCCGGCTTTCATCAACCACCCGCGGTGCAAGGAGCTGCTCCGCGGGATCTTCGAGGACCTCGGCGCGGATCCCGAGCAGACGTACTTCGACGTGCCGAGACTGCGCACGATGACCAGCGACTACCTCAACGCCGGCCTGACCCTGCAGTTCCAGCCGCACCGCGACACCTGGTTCTCTGCACCGTTCGCGCAGCTCAACTGGTGGATGCCGGTGTACTCGGTGGTCGAGTCCAACGTGATGGGCTTCCACCCGCGGTACTTCGCCGAGGGGCTGCGGAACAGCTCGGGCGACTACAACTACGCGCGGTGGTTGGCGACCGGCCGGGCCACCGCGGCGCAGAACGTGGAGATGGAGACGCGCGAGCAGCCCGAGGCGCAGGAGGAGGTGCAGCGGGAGCCGGAGATCCGGGTGATCACCCCGCCGGGCGGGATTCTGCTGTTCTGCGGCGCGCAGCTGCACACGACGGTGCCGAACACGTCGGGCAGGACCCGGTTCTCGATCGACTTCCGGACGGTCAACCGGCGGGACGTCGAGCAGGGGCACGGCGCGCGCAACGTGGACTCGCACTGCACGGGTACGACGCTGGGTGACTTCCTCCGCTCGACGGACCTGGAGCAGCTGCCACCCGAGCTGATCGCGGCGTACGACACCGTGCCGGCCTAGCGCCCCGGCGCTTCGGGGGCCGGCTCGACCAGCTCGACGAGGACCCCGCCGGCGTCCTTGGGGTGTACGAAGTTGATCCGGGAGCCGGCCGTACCGCGCCGCGGTTCGTCGTATAGCAGGCGGACGCCCCGTTCCCGCAGTGCGGCGCACGCGGCGTCCATGTCCCGCACGGTGTACGCCAGCTGCTGGATCCCCGGGCCGTGGCGGTCGAGGAACCGGCCGATCGCGGAGTCCGCGGACAGCGGCGCGAGGAGCTGGATGCAGGCCCCCGGGGCGTCCGGGGAGACCGCGAGCATCGCCTCCCGTACCCCTTGGTCCTCGTTGGTCTCCTCGTGCACGCACCGCATGCCGAACACCCGCGCGTAGAACGCGATCGCCTCGTCGAGGTCGGCGACCGCGATGCCGACGTGGTCGATGCGCAACAGCCCGACCGGGGATACCTCAGTCATGGCGCTAGTCTGACCTAACACTCGTTAAGTCGGTCTCTCGGGAGGCACCCCCATGACCTCGGTGATCGTGAACGGCGCCCGTACGCCGATGGGGCGCCTGCTCGGCGCGCTCAAGGACCTCCCGGCCACCCGGCTCGGCACCGTGGCCATCGCGGCCGCCCTGCAGCGCTCCGGCGTGGCGCCCGACCAGGTGCAGTACGTGATCATGGGACAGGTCCTGCAGGCCGGTGGCGGGCAGATCACCGCCCGGCAGGCGGCGGTAGGTGCGGGCATCCCGATGTCCACGCCGGCGCTGACGATCAACAAGGTGTGCCTGTCCGGCCTCGACGCGATCGCGCTGGCCGACCAGCTGATCCGGGCGGGCGAGTTCGACGTCGTGGTCGCCGGCGGCATGGAGTCGATGACCCAGGCGCCCCACCTGCTGATGAACCAGCGGGTGGGGTACAAGTACGGCGACGTGGTGATCCGGGACCACCTGGCGCTCGACGGCCTGACCGACGCGTACGACCAGGTGTCGATGGGTGAGTCCACCGAACGGCACAACGCGCGGCTGAACATCGGCCGGGCCGAGCAGGACGCGTTCGGGGCGGCGAGCCATCAGCGGGCGGCGGCCGCGCAGAAGGCCGGCCGGCTGGCCGAGGAGATCGTGCCGGTCGAGCTGCCGCGCCGCGCCGGTGTCCGGGGCGGCGAGCCGGTCCTGGTCACCCAGGACGAGCAGATCCGCCCGGAGACCACGGTCGAGGCGCTGGCCAAGCTGCGGCCGGCGTTCGCCGCGGACGGCACGATCACGGCCGCGACCTCCTCGCCGATCTCCGACGGCGCCTGTGCGGTCGTCGTCATGCGCAAGGAGCGGGCCGCGGCGCTCGGCCTGGACTGGCTCGCCGAGATCGGCGCGCACGGCAACGTGGCCGGGCCGGACAACTCGCTGCAGTCCCAGCCTGCGAACGCCATCACGCACGCGCTGGACAAGGCCGGACTGGTCATCTCCGACCTCGACCTCGTCGAGATCAACGAGGCGTTCGCGGCGGTGGGCATCCAGTCGATGCGCGACCTGGCCATCAGCCACGACATCGTCAACGTCAACGGCGGCGCGATCGCGCTCGGGCACCCGATCGGCATGTCCGGCGCGCGGCTGGCCTTGACACTCGCGCTCGAGCTCAAGCGGCGTGGTGGCGGCCTCGGCGCGGCGGCGCTGTGCGGTGGCGGCGGGCAGGGCG
>JAEHDK010000494.1 GCA_016880465.1 Micromonosporaceae bacterium | reverse complement strand
TGGTACGCCTCGGCCGCACCCGCGAACGCGGCCTGGACCGCGGCCGGCGTGGCGAACGAGAACGTCGCCTCGTCGGACACGACCAGCCCGGGCATCGCGTAGCAGGACGCGATCGCCGGCAGGTCACCCGCGGCGAGGGCGGTGCCGTACCGCTCGAAGAACTCGGTCAATGCCTCGGTGGACGCAGCCGGGTGCCCCATGTGGTCCACTCTTGCCCGGCGTCCCCAGCCGGCAAACGCCAGGCCTTGGTCGCCGGGGGGCAGGCCAGCCGCGCGTGGTGAATCATGGTTGACACAGTAGCAAGACGGACGTACGGTTTGCAAGAGAATCGCGGACCGGCCGCACACCGGACCCCGTCCTGCGGAAGACTTCCCCCAAGGACGAACCGAGAACGAAGGAGTACGCCGTGGCGAGCCTGGACACCTTCGGAGCCGCGAGCGAGCTGAGCGTCGGCGACGCGCGCTACGAGATCTTCCGGATCGACCGGGTGGCCGGCCACGAGCGCCTGCCGTACAGCCTGAAGATCCTGCTGGAGAACCTGTTGCGGACCGAGGACGGCACCAACGTCACGGCCGAGCAGATCCACGCGTTGGGCGCCTGGGATCCGGCCGCCGAGCCCAGCGTGGAGATCCAGTTCACCCCGGCCCGGGTGCTCATGCAGGACTTCACCGGGGTGCCGTGCGTCGTCGACCTCGCCACCATGCGGGAGGCCGTCCGTGACCTCGGCGGCGACCCGACCCGGGTGAACCCGCTGGCACCGGCCGAGCTGGTCATCGACCACTCGGTGATCGCCGACCTGTTCGGCCGGGCGGACGCGTTCGCCCGCAACGTCGAGCTGGAGTACCAGCGCAACCGCGAGCGCTACCAGCTGCTGCGGTGGGGGCAGACCGCCTTCCGCGAGTTCAAGGTCGTCCCACCGGGGACCGGGATCGTCCACCA
Source organism: Micromonosporaceae bacterium (assembly GCA_016880465.1). Classification (GTDB taxonomy): domain Bacteria; phylum Actinomycetota; class Actinomycetes; order Mycobacteriales; family Micromonosporaceae; genus EFPC-2. Next base: position 8,045 of record JAEHDK010000494.1, on the reverse strand, counting down.
GGTGAACATCGAGTACCTGGCCCGGACCGTGTTCGCCCGCGACGGCATGGCGTACCCGGACACCGTCGTCGGCACCGACTCGCACACCACGATGGTCAACGGGCTCGGCGTACTCGGCTGGGGGGTCGGCGGCATCGAGGCGGAGGCGGCCATGCTCGGCCAGCCGGTGAGCATGCTGATCCCGCGCGTCGTCGGCTTCAAGCTCGACGGCGAGCTGCCCGCCGGCGCCACCGCGACCGACCTCGTGCTCACGATCACCGAGATGCTCCGCAAGCACGGCGTGGTCGGCACGTTCGTCGAGTTCTACGGGCCGGGCGTGGCGGCCGTACCGCTCGCGAACCGGGCCACGATCGGCAACATGTCCCCGGAGTACGGGTCGACCGTCGCCATCTTCCCGATCGACGCGGAGACCATCCGGTACCTGCGGATGACCGGCCGCGACGACACGCAGCTCGCGCTGGTCGAGGCGTACGCCAAGGCACAGGGCACGTGGCACGACCCGGGTGCCGAGCCGGCGTACTCCCAGCACCTGGAACTTGATCTCTCCACTGTGGAGCCTTCGCTGGCCGGCCCCAAGCGGCCGCAGGACCGGGTGCCGGTCGCGAACGCCAAGACGCTGTTCCGCGGCTCGCTGACCAACTACGTGCTCTCCAACGGCGTGGAGTCCGCGGTCGACGAGGCCGTCGCCGGCACGTTCCCGGCGTCCGACCCGCCATCGGTCACCCATGGCACCGACGTCGGCGGGGAGCCGCACAGCCTCGTCTCGGCCGCCGCCAACGCGGGCGGGCGGCCGTCCAACCCGGTACGGGTCACCGGCGAGAACGGCACCGTGTTCGTCCTCGACCACGGCGCCGTGGTGATCGCGGCGATCACCTCGTGCACGAACACGTCGAACCCGCAGGTGATGATCGGCGCCGCCCTGCTCGCCCGCAACGCGGTCAACCGGGGGCTCAGCCGCAAACCGTGGGTGAAGACCACCCTCGCGCCCGGCTCGAAGATCGTCATGGACTACTACAACCGCGCGGGGCTCACGCCCTACCTGGAGAAGCTCGGCTTCCACCTGGTCGGGTACGGCTGCACCACCTGCATCGGCAACTCCGGGCCGCTGCCGGAGGCGATCTCCGCCGCGGTGCACGACCAGGACCTCACGGTCGTCTCGGTACTGTCCGGCAACCGCAACTTCGAGGGCCGGATCAACCCGGACGTGAAGATGAACTACCTCGCGTCCCCGCCGCTGGTCGTGGCGTACGCGCTCGCCGGCACGATGGACATCGACCTGGCCAACGAGCCACTGGGTACGGGGGCCGACGGCGACCCGGTGTACCTGCGCGACATCTGGCCCACCACGCAGGAGATCGACGAGGTGATCGCCAGCTCGATCGCGAGCGAGATGTTCACCCGGGACTACGCCGACGTGTTCGCCGGCGACGAGCGGTGGCAGTCGCTGCCGACCCCGACCGGCGACACGTTCGCCTGGGACCCGGAGTCCACGTACGTGCGCAGGCCGCCGTACTTCGAGGGGATGTCGGCCACGCCGGCCCGGGTGGCCGACATCAGCGGCGCCCGGGTGCTGGCCAAACTCGGCGACTCGGTGACCACCGACCACATCTCCCCCGCCGGGTCGATCAAGCCCGACTCGCCGGCCGGCGAGTACCTGACCCGGCACGGGGTGTCCCGGACGGACTTCAACTCGTACGGGTCCCGGCGGGGCAACCACGAGGTGATGATCCGGGGCACGTTCGCGAACATCCGGCTGCGCAACCAGCTCGTGCCCGGTGTCGAGGGCGGCTTCACGGTGAACCACCTGACCGGCGAGCGGAGCACGATCTTCGACGCCGCGACCGCCTATCAGGAGGCGAACGTGCCGCTGGTGATCCTGGCCGGCAAGGAGTACGGCTCCGGTTCCTCCCGCGACTGGGCGGCCAAGGGTACGGCGCTGCTCGGCGTTCGGGCCGTCATCGCCGAGTCGTACGAGCGGATCCATCGCTCCAACCTGATCGGCATGGGCGTGCTCCCGCTGCAGTATCCGATGGGCGGGACGGCCGAGTCGCTGGGTCTGTCCGGCGCGGAGACGTTCGCGGTGTCCGGGGTGACCGCGCTGAACGACGGCTCGACGCCGCGGACCGTCCGCGTCTCGACCGACACCGGCGTGACGTTCGACGCCGTGCTGCGCATCGACACGCCGGGCGAGGCGGACTACTACCGGCACGGCGGCATCCTGCCGTACGTACTGCGGAAGATGCTGACGACCTGACCCACACCCCCGTCGGCAAACCTAGCGCATGCCGGCCTCGGCGAGCAGCGTACGGGTGAGCGCATACTCGTCCACATCGGACAATCCGTGGCCGGCGAACCACCGGGTCACGTTGGCCACGTCGCGGGCGAGGAACGCCGCCCCCTGCGGGTTTGCCACGATGTCGACCACCTGCGGCAGGTCGATGAGGACCAGCCGGCCGTCGTGGACGAGGATGTTGTAGGCGGACAGGTCGCCGTGGGCCAGCCCGGCGCGGGCGAGCAGTACGAGCGCGTCGACCAGCTGCGTCCACAGTCGACGTAGCTCGTCCGCGGGCGGCCGCAGCGCGGCCAACCGCGGCGCGCCCTCGCCGCCGTCGGGTTCGCCGATGAACTCCATCAGGAGCTCGGTACCGAGCACGGACACCGGGTACGGCACCGCGACCACACCCAGCTCCGTACCCACCGTCCACAGCCGGGACAAAGCGGTGAACTCGGCGGCGGCCCACTGCCCCGCGATGACCTCGCGGCCGAACGCGGTACGCCGGGCCATCGCGCGGTTCTCCCGGGAGCGCCGCATCCGGCGCCCCTCCAGATACCCGGCGTCCCGGTGGAACATCCGGTGGTCGGTCGTGCGGTACCGCTTGGCCGCGAGCACGCACCCGCGGTCGGTGTCCGGTACGCCCCGGTGGATCAGGTGTACGTCGGCTTCCTTACCCGTCTTCAGTACGCCGAGTTCGGTGTCGACCGCGGCCAGCTCGGTCACCACCCAGTCCGGATACGGCTCGGGCCCCTGCTGGACCCCGGTGTCGTCCCAGGTACTCCACCGGTCACCGGCGTGCGGGATGCCGGAGTCGTCGTCCCACTCGGGCGCGACGCCGCCGATCTTTACCCAGTACGGGTCGTCTTCGTCGAAACCGCCGCGCCGGTTCGGGCGGCCGGCGGCCATATCGTCATGCTGTCGCATTGGCGGATCTCCTCGGGCAGGTCGAAGGCGATGGCGGGCAGCAAGAACCGCACAGCGGTCATGGCCGGTACCTCCCTTCGACCCGGGCGCGCGAGCGCGCCTCGCGCCGCGCTCAGCCGAGCGCGACCGGCGCCATCGGCGCCGCGAGGATCAACGACGGAAATTCTGCCGGCCCGCTCCGGCACCCACAAACGAATTAGCCGAGTCGAGTACGGCGGCCACCGCGGCGATACAGCCCCCGGCCATGCGGGTCGGCCCGTACCGCGGGTCGACCCAGGTCCGCCCGCGGTGCAGCCACACGCTGGGCAACCCCATGGCGGCCGCCCCGCCGATGTCCGCCTCGGGGCTGTCCCCCACCACCCACGCGCCGCTCAGCCGCATCCGCGCGCGGTGGGCGGCGAGCTCGAAGATCCGCGGGTTCGGTTTGCTCACGCCGGCCTCCTCGGAGACGACCCAGTCCGCCACCAGACGGTCCAGTCCCGTCCGGCGGATCTTCGCCTCCTGCAGCCGGGTGTCCCCGTTCGACACGATCACCGGCAGCCAGCCGGCATCGTCAGCGATCTTGAGAGCGCACGCGACGAGCGGGTCGAGCCGGGTCCGGGCCACCACCCCGTCCTGCAGCGCCTCGACCAGATCGATCGTCGGCGTGCGCAGCCGGAATCGGTCGCGCAGCGCGTCGGCCACGTCCCACCGGGACGTCAAGCCATCGGCGTCCACCGACATCAGCCAGTCGAGGTCGTACGGCGCCCCGACCTCGCGCAGGAAGTCCTCGGCCCACGATCGGAACGCTCCGGTCCGGTCGACCAGGGTGTCGTCGAGCGCGAGGAGCAACAGGGGCACGCCGGCACCCTACGTGACCACCACCACTACGGAAAAGTCCTCCGCTGGCACAACGCTCCGGCTGGCTACGAGGCAAGCTGCCGGCGTACCGTGCCGAGATCCCGAAAACGGTCGCGCAGCATCGTGTGCGCGGCCCGGGCGCGGGCCAGCTCGGCCGCGTCGAGGGTCGCCGTCACCACTGCCTCGCCGGTGTTGCCGGCACGTACCAACGGCCGGCCCTCGGGATCGTAGACCGCCGCGCCGCCGTTGAACCGCCACGGCGGCGTGCCGTCGACCGAGTTGGCGAACACCACGTACATCGTGTTGTCGAGCGCCCGGGCGGCGTAGTAGACGTCCCGCCGGTGCTCGGAACCCACCACAAACCCGCTCGGCAGCAGGTACCCGTGCGCGCCGTCGGCCGCGGCGGCCCGGCCGTGCTCGGGGAAGCAGCCGTCGTAGCAGATGCCCAGGCCGAACCGCCAGCCGTCGACCGTCAGCGTCGCCCCGGCCGTACCCGGGGTGAACAGCTCCTTCTCGTCCGGCCCCCAGAGCAGCTGCGTGTCGTAGGCCGCCGTGACCGTGCCGGCCCGGTCCACCAGCAGCGCCGTGCAGGTACGCCGGCCGTCCGGCTGCCGCACCGCCGCCCCGATGAGGACCGTGGCGGCTGCGGCCCGGGCCGCCTCCCGCAACGGGTCCAGCCGACCGTCGGCCACCCGGCCGTCCACGGCCGCGGCGATGTCGGCGGTGCGGCCCGCGCGCAGCGCCGGCGGGTGGTAAGCGGGCAGGAAGAGCTCCGGGAGTACGGTGAGCGCCGCGCCCCGGCCGGCCGCCTGCAATACGAGCCGCGCGGCGGTAACGGCATTGCCGGTCACCTCGCCGGGAACCGGCTCGGCCTGTACGGCCGCGACGACGAGCGTGCCGGCCGGTGGCGGGATCGAGTCAGCCATGTGGTTCATCGTGCCAGCGGCTACCCTGGCGGCGTGCCGGAGCCGATCGTCGAGGGCCAGTCGTTTCAGGGCGAGGACTGGTACGGGGAGGACCTCACCGACCGCCGCTATGTCGGGTGCACGTTCCGCGACGTCGACCTGACCGAGGCGGTCAGCCACAACGCCACCTTCACCGGGTGCACGTTCGGCAACGTGCGGCTGAATGCGTCGCGGCACACCGACTCGGCGTTCCTGCGCTGTACGTTCACCCGCTGCAACCTGTTCCAGGCGGAGTTCACCGGCTGCAAGCTGACCGGTAGCACGTTCGACCAGTCGGCGCTGCGCCCGCTGCGCATTACCGGCGGTGACTGGTCGTTCGTGGTACTGGCCGGCGCCGACCTGCGCGGTGTCACGGTCGACCGGGTACGCATGCGCGAGGCGGACCTCACCGGGGCAAACTGCGCCGACGCGGTCCTCACGAGCGTCGACCTGTCCGGCGCGCAGCTGCGCGATGCCCGGTTCACCGGATGCGACCTGCGCGGCAGCGACCTCTCCGCGCTGGACCCGACCGCCGTCGAGCGGTCCGGCGCGATCATCGATCAGGCGCAGGCGCTCGTCATCGCCCAGGCACTCGGCTTCGAGATCCGCTAGCGCGTACGGCATGCCAAGCCGTACGTACGGATTGCAATGAAACGCCGTACCTGTCACGATCGACCCGTGCCCAGGGTCAGCCAGGACCAGCTCGACGCGCGGCGGCGTGCGATCCTCGACGCCGCTCGGACCTGCTTTGCCCGGCACGGGTACGAGGGTGCGACCGTACGCCGGCTCGAAGAGGCCACCGGGCTCTCCCGTGGCGCCATCTTCCACCATTTCCGGGACAAGGACTCGCTGTTCCTGGCCGTGGCGGAGGACGATGCCACGGCGATGGCCGCCACCGTCGCCCAGCACGGACTCGTCCAGGTGATGCGCAACCTGCTGGTCCGGGCGGCCGATCCGGCCGAACCGGAGGCGGCCGGCTGGCTCGGCACGCAGCTCGAGGTGTCCCGACGGCTGCGTACCGACCCGGACTTCGCCACGCGCTGGGCGCAGCGGTCGGCGGCGATCGCCACCGCCACCCGGGACCGGCTGGCCCGGCAGCGAGCGGCCGGCGTGTTGCGCGACGACGTACCCGCCGACGTGCTCGTCCAGTTCCTCGAGCTCGCCTACGACGGCCTCGTACTGCACCTGGCGATGGGGCGGCCGGCCGACAACCTCAGCGCGGTCCTCGACCTGGTGGAGGCGGCGGTCCGGCGCCGGCCATGACCGTGGTACGGGTGGCCAGCTGGCCCGGACCCGCCACAATGGCGGCAGGCTACCCACCTCGGGGAGGAAACCATGCGGTGGTCAGCGGCGGCCGGCGACACCTGGGGCATCAGCGGTACGGCCTTCATCGGTTTCTATCTACTACTCATCCTCGCGGCACTCGGCTTCGCGCTCGCCTGGCGCCGCGCCGTACGGGCCAGGGACGCCGATCCACCGGCCCGCGACCTCACCGCGGGCGAGGCTGGTTACCTGGCCGCCGGACCGCGGCGTGCCGTGCTGGCCGAAGTGGGGCTGCTGCGCGCCGCCGGGGCGCTCACGGCTGACCGGGGCACGTTCGCGCACGCTGGATCGCCGCCGGCCGGACTCGACGACCTCGGTACGGCGGTCTTCAACGCCGCACTGCAGCAGACCCGGGCGAGCCTGCAACGCCACAGCTGGGTACGCGCCGCGCTGGCCGACCTCCACCGCGACCTGGGTCGGGCCGGGCTGGTGCTGGACGCCCAGGCGCGCGCCCGGGCCCGGATCGCCGGCTGGGTCATGCTCGCCGTGGCCGCGCTGGGCATCGTCCGTACGGTCGCCGGGGTGGGCAACGACCGGCCGGTCACGTACGTCGTGCTCGCGACGATCGGTGCCGCGCTGGCCGGGGCGTACCTCGTCGCGGTGCTGCCACGGCGTACCCGCGCGGGTGATCGCGCCCTGGCGGCGCTGCGGACCCGGTACGAGCACCTTGCCCCGACCCGGCACCCGGCGTGGTCCGCCTACGGCGCGGCGGCGGCCGGCATCAGCGTGGGCATCTTCGGCAGCGCCGCCCTGTACGCCGGTGACCCGACATTCGCCACCCAGGCGGCGATCTCCCGGGACGGCATCTGGGCCGGTGGCAGCAGCGGCGGAAGTGGTTGTGGTGGTGGCGGCGAGTCAGGTAGCGGCAGCAGTGGGTGCGGCGGCGGTGGGTGCGGCGGCGGTGGGTGCGGCGGATGACCCCGCCGGCCGGGATCGGCTGCGGCTGGCGCCCGGAGATCGCCGGGATCGTGGCGGACCTGCCGGGCCTCGGCTTCGTCGAGGTGATCGCCGAGTCGCTCGACCCGGCGGGGCCGGTCCCACCCGACCTGCAGGCACTGCGGGACCGCGGTCTCCCGGTGGTACCGCACGGCATCCGGCTGAACCTGGGCAGCGCGCAACCCGTCGATCCGGTACGGGTGGCGCACTTCGCCGCCTGCGCCCGCCTGCTCGGCGCCCCCGTGGCAAGCGAGCACATCGCCTTCGTCCGGGCCGGTGACATCGAAGCCGGGCACCTGCTCCCGTTGCCACGCAGCTGGGCCGCGGTGGACGCGATCGTCTCCAACGTCCACATCGTACAGTCCGAGATGGACACTCCACTCGCGCTGGAGCCGATCGCCGCCGTGTTCGACTGGCCCGACGACGAGCTGACCGAGGCTCAGTTCCTCACCGAGATACTGGACCGCACCGGCGCGCTGCTGCTGCTCGACGTCGCCAACGTGTACGCCAACGCGCGCAACCGCGGTGCCGACCCGGCCGAGCTGCTCCACCGGCTGCCGCTCGACCGGATCGCCTACGTACATGTGGCCGGCGGTGCAGAGCAGGACGGGCTCTACCACGACACGCACACCGACCCGGTGCCCGAGGCGGTCCTCGCGCTCGTCCGGGCACTGTGCGCCCTGCGGCGGCCGCCCGCGCTGATGCTCGAACGCGACGGCCGGTACCCGCCAGCCGCCGAGCTGCGTGCGGAGCTGGACGCGATCGCCGCCGCGGCGGGACTGCCGGCGGTGTCCGGATGACCG
>JAEHDK010000493.1 GCA_016880465.1 Micromonosporaceae bacterium | reverse complement strand
GGCGCGCTGGTGCCCGTGCGCCGTGTCGACCACGAGGACGTCGACCGCGGCATCGACGAGCGCGATGGCCCGCTTGTACGCGTCCTCGCCGACACCCACGGCGGCCGCGACCCGCAACCGGCCGGCCTGGTCCTTGGTGGCGTGCGGAAACTGCTCGCTCTTGGCGAAGTCCTTGACCGTGATCAGCCCGCGGAGCCGCCCGTCCCCGTCCACCAGCGGCAGCTTCTCAACCTTGTGCTGGCAGAGCAGCGCCAGCGCGGCCTCGGTCGACACGCCGACGGGCGCCGTGACCAGCGGCATGGGCGTCATCACATCGCGGACGCAGGTCGACTTGTCAGAAACGAACCGCATGGCGCGGTTCGTCACGATGCCGACCAGCTGTCCGGCCCCGTCCACGACCGGCGCGCCGGAGATCCGGTACCGCGCGCAGAGGAGGTCCACGTCGCGGAGCGTGTCGTCGGGCGCACACGTGATCGGGTTGGTGACCATGCCGGCCTCGGAGCGCTTGACGAGGTCCACCTGGAGCGCCTGCTCCTCGATCGAGAGGTTGCGGTGCAGGACGCCGATCCCGCCCTGCCGGGCCATCGCGATCGCCATCCTGGCCTCGGTCACGGTGTCCATCGCGCTCGACAGCATCGGGATCGCCAGCGTCACCCGCCGCGTCAGCCGGGTCGTCGTGTCGACGTGGCTCGGCATGACATCCGACTCGGCGGGCAGCAGCAGCACATCATCGAACGTAAGCCCCAACGGCAGCCCCCGCGCGGCCCCCACCGGCCGCTCCGGGCTCAGCCGGTCGATGTTCCCGCGGGTCGGCACCGTACCCATGGGCAGTTCGGCCGAAAGATCCACAACAGTTCCCCCTTGGCGACGTGCGACTCATCGTACCCACCAGGCGGGCAGCGGGCCGACGGCCACGCGGGTTCGGGGCTACCGTGGAGTGGTGCAGGACGAGCCGATCGACCCCTTCACGGGCGACCCAGCCGATCCGGCCCCGGACCTTGACGGCCCGGCCGACGAGGGCGACGAGACGCTGTCCTCCACCGAGCGGCAGGACGTGCTCGACGACCTCGCCGACCTGGAGGTCTACCAGGCCCTGCTGGGCTCGGTCGGCATCCGCGGACTGGTCATCGAGTGCGAGGACTGCCATGAGCCGCACTACTTCGACTGGGACCTGCTCCGCGGGAACCTGCGCCACCTGCTCAGCTCCGGCCGCCCGCGGGTCCACGAGCCGGCCTACGATCCAGACCCGGAGCACTATGTGACCTGGGAGTACGCCCGCGGGTACGCGGACGGCGTACACGACGCGCTCGCCGAGACCGCGGACGAGACCGAGACCTAGGACACGAGCCCGGCCCGGAACCCGGACGCCACCGCGTGAGCCCGATCCCGCGCACCCAGCTTGCGGAACAGCCGGCGGGCATGGGTCTTCACGGTATCCTCCGAGACATAGAGGTCCCGGCCGATCTCCGCGTTGCTCTTCCCGTCCGCCATGCCGCGCAGGACCTGAAGCTCCCGCTCGGTGAGCGTCATCCGCCGGCCGGCACCGCGGTTCGGTGGCGCGTCCGCGCGCTGCTGCGGTACTACCGCCGGGCCGACGTTGACGCCGGGGCGGGAGGCGACCGTGGCGGGCATCCCGTTGCGCCCGCCACCGGTATGGCCCGGTCCGCCGCCGGCCGGCGGCGGACCGGCCGGTAGCACCTCGGGCGTGGCCAAGGTCACCGAGCCGGCCGGCCGATCCGGCCCGGGCGGGCACAGCAGCAGCAGGGCCTTGGTGACCGCGGTGACCAGGTCCTGTCCGGTTCCCCGGATGACGCCACGGGCACCGGCGGCCACGGCGGCCGCGGCGGCGCGCGGGTCCTCGGTGCCGAGCAGCACCACCGTCGCCCGGGGGTCGCGGCTCAGCACACGGCGGGTGAACGCGGCCGGATCCGGGCGGGTCAGGGCGGTGTCGACGAGTACGACATCCGCCGGCCGCTCGCTCAGCCGGACCAGAAGCTCCACTTCGGACACTGCGGTCCGGACCGCGGCGGCAACGCCGAGCCGCGTCGCGCAGGACGCGATTGTCTGGGCCGCCAGTGGGGTACGGACGCACACGAGCACCGAACGCACCGGGTGATCCCCCCGTCTCCAGACCGTTAAGCGAAGAGCACGAACCGTCTGATCATTACGCAACTTTCCGGCCATGGGTGGGAAAACACCCGAACT
>JAEHDK010000492.1 GCA_016880465.1 Micromonosporaceae bacterium | reverse complement strand
TCCGCGCCCGCGGCGCTCTTGACGAGGTACCCGGCCGCGCCGGCCTCGAGAGCGGCGAGCATCGCCTCGTCGCCCTCCTCGGCGCTGAGGAACACCACCGCGAGGTCCGGCCGGTGCTCCCGCATTGCGGTGACCGCGTCGACGCCGGTGCCGTCCGGCAGCCAGTAGTCGACGACCGCCACGTCCAACGGCCGGGCGGCGGCGAACCCGGCCGCCTCGGCGACGCTGCCGGCCCAGCCCACCGCATGCAGCTCGAGGTCCTCGTTGAGGAGCGTGACGAGGCCCTCGGCGACGACCTGGTGGTCCTCGACGACGAGCACCTCGTACGGGGGCCGCGCGCTCATCGTTCACCGCCGAGCTGGCGTACGCCGCCGCTGGCCGCGGGCAGCCGGTGCGGCTCGACGGTCGCCACGTCGTGCGGCACCCACGCCGTGACGGTGGTACCGGCGCCGGGCGTGCTGTCGAGCCGGAGCCAGCCGCCGGCGTACTCGGCCCGCTCGGCCATCAGGGTCAGCCCGAGGTGGCCCGGCTCGGCCGGCTGGCCCGGCGCGGCGCTGGTACCGATCCCGTCGTCGGCCACGACGATCTGGTACCCGCCGTCCTGTTCGGTGAGGGTGACCTCGACCCGGCTGGCCCGGGCGTGCGCGCCGACGTTGAACAGCGCCTCCTGGGCGATGCGGTAGAGCTGCAGCCGCGTCGGCAGCGGCGGCTCGGTGTCCAGCAGGTCGTTCAGCACGGTGTCGATACCGAGGTCGTCGCGCAGCCGGGCCAGCGCGTCCCGCAGTGCCGCCGCGAGCCCGGCGCGTTCCAGCGCGGGCGGCCGGAGGTCGAAGATGAGGCGGCGCAACCGATCCGCCGCCAGCTCGATCGACTCCTCGAGCTCGGCCACCACGCGCAGGGCATCTGGATCGTGCAGCCGGCGGCGTAACCGCTGCAGGCGCAGTGCCACGGTGGTGATCGCCTGCAGGCTGTCGTCGTGCACGCCGGCCGCGATCCGGGCCCGCTCGCGTTCCTGTGCCCCGATCAGATCGGCCAGCAGATGCTCCTGGTTGTGCACCGCTACTTCTCCAGATCCTTCGGCAGGTGGTACGGCGGTGGGGGCGGGATGTTGACCGGCCCACCGGAGTTGTCCACCTTGATCACCGATGTGGCGGAGGCCCCGCTCTTGGCGCCGACCAGCGTCACGCTGACCCCGTTGCCCGCGTCACCGGGCACGGTGTACGAGCCGGCCGCGCCGGCCCGGCCCTTGCCGTCGACCCGGAACGCCGAGACCAGCTGTCCGCCGCCGCCCTTGGACCGGCCGACGAAGACGTGCACGGCCTCGTTCGGCGCGTAGCCGTCGACGTAGAACGTCAGCGACGTACCCGGCTGGGCGCCGTACGCACTGGCGCGCGCGTTCGGCATGTACGGCAGGATCGTGAAGCCGGTCTTGATGGTGGCCCGGCTCTGCTCGCCGACCATGATCAGCGCCTGTTGTCCGGTCAGGTCGAACGGCACGGTGAACCCGGCGCCACTGAAGGATCCGCCGGCGTCGGTCGTCGCGGCCATCAGCGGCGGGCCCTTGGCCGAGTTCAGCCGGATCAGCACCCGCTCGCCGGGCGCGAAGCCCTTGGCCGAGAAGGTGACCTTCTGGGCCGCCTTGATGGCGTACGGCTTGACGGCCGCGCTCGGGTACAGGCCGAGCACCTGGAACGCGGCACTGGCCGCGGCGCCGCTCTTCGTACCCATCACGAACATGCTCGTCGTGCCGGTCGCGCCGACCCCTACCTGCACCGGCACCTTCTGGACCGAGCCGTTCTCGTCGGCCTGCAGGGTCTGGGCCGGCGTGCCCCGGGCCCGGCCCCAGTAGACGGACAGCTTCTCCCCGGGATCGAACCCGGTGGCGGACAGCGTCACCTTGCTACCCGGCCGTCCGGCGACGGGCGAGATCGTCGCCGTACCGACGCCCTGGGCCAGCATGGCCTCGGCCGTGTCGGACTTGGTGCCGCCGCGCTGCTTGACGGTGACCTCCTGCTTGGCGCTCCCGGACGGTTCCGGCGGGAACGTGAAGGAGGCCGTCACGGAGCCGTCCTTCGTGACCTTGCTGGAGGCCACCTTCTTCTTGGCCTTGCCGTCGCTCAGCAACACGTCGACCTTGGCACCTGCGTCGAACCCGGAGCCGCTCACCGACACCGTGCCGCCGGGGCGTACGAGCCCAGGGTTCAGCACGACGAGCGGCTCACCCGCTCCAGGCACCTGAATCCCGTTCAGTCTGGCGGAGGACTTCGGCTTGGCACTGGTGGGTGGGGCGCCCGGCGCGTTGCCCGCGTCGCCGCCGCCTCCGCCGCCCAGGCCGAGCGCCGGCAGTACCGATCGCACGACGCTCGCCAGTACGAACAGCACCACGGCGCCGACGGCAATGCGCTTCCAGTTCCGCCGGGTCCAGCCGCCGGGCCCCCGTGCCGGTGGGCGGGCGGACTGCCGGTCGTTCATCGTCGCCTCCTTCATCACCTGCCGGCCTCGACTGCGCCGGCTGTGGTACGGCTACCGTCAGTGGTTGATCTTGATGATCTGCAGCTCGACGTTGCCCTTGCTGGCCTGCCAGACCTGCTCGCCGTGCTGGTCGATGGCTTGCAGGATCCAGTCCTCCTGGCCGCCGCCGTTGTTCTGCTCCATGGCGGGTCGCATCCGGTTGGACATCGCGACGTAGTCGAGGTTCTCCCAGCTCGCGTGGAACACGTTGTCGCGTACGTCCGGGTCGGATGCCGCCTTCCAGTGCGAGTGCGCGTTGCGGAACTTCGGCTCGTCCTCGTGCAGCGCCACCCAGGAATCGTCATCGATAATCATCTTGCTATTCGGCGGCACGTTGTCCCTGACCCACTGGATCTGCTTGTGCTGCAGGTCGGTCAGGCTGATCCGGTACTGGTCGACCCCGACCAGCCGGTGGAACTGGTCGTACTTGAGGAGGTAGCCGCCCGGCGTCGCCAGCGGCCCGGCCATCAGGGCGACCGCCACCAGCGCGGCCGCGGTGGGCTTGATGCGTCGGGTGATCCGGGCATAGACCAGCCCGATGCACAGCGACAGCAGCGGTACCAGCGGCATCACGTAGAAGTCGAGCAGCACGCTGCGGCCGAGGTAGAAGCCGTACCCGATGGCCAGCACGGCGGCGCCGATGAGCGGCGCTCCGCGGCGCCGGTCGCCGAGCCCTAACAGCAGCGCGGCGAGCGCGGCCACCGTACCGCCGAGCAGCAGGTACTTGTCCCGCGGCAGCCAGCTGCTGCGCAGCAGTTCGGCGAAGGCACTGCCCTGACTGCCGGCCGCCGTGCGGTGCAGCTGCCACCAGACGGTATAGAGCAGCGAGACGTGCCCGGCCGGCGGCGAGTTCAGGTTGAAGTCCATCCCCGCCGGGAACAGCTCGTTCTTGATCTGCGCGAAGAGCAGGTAGGCGGCCACCGGGCTGAGCGTCGCGAACCACCAGAAGCTCGCGCTGAACCGGCGGTTCAGGTGACCCGTGACGCCGCGGTGCATCAGGTAGGCGAAGCCCGGTAACAGGAAGACGGCGTTCTCCTTGGTGACCAGCGCGAGACCGAAGGCGCCGCCGGCACCCATCGCGGTGACGATGCGGCCGTCCTTGCGGGCGAGGACGTAGAGGCCCACCAGCACCCAGAACACCATCAGGTTGTCCAGCAGGACCTGGCGCTGGTAGTAGATGGCCAACGGGGAGACGCTGAAGATGAACGTCGCCAGGAATGCCGCGACCGTACTGCCGGAGAACCTGCGCACGATCTCGAAGAGCAGGAACACCGCTAGCACGTGTACGACGACCATCAGCACCCGGCCCGCGTTGATCGGGTTGCCGAAGCTCTGGAACTGCCCGGGCAGGATGCCGTACCAGCCGGCCAGCACGATCCAGGCCATCGGTGCGTGGTCGTAGAAATAGGTGTACGGCGAGAGCCGGCCCTCGCGCAGCGTCGACCAGGCCTGCTCGGTGTAGATACCCTCGTCGGTCAGGTACAGCGGATACCGGAAGGCGTTGTACCCGTGGGTGACCAGGCCGATCACCATAGCCAGGACCAGCGCCACCCAGCCGGCCCGGGTACGCCGACCCGTCGACACCGGAAGCTCGGGCTCCGGTGGCGGCCGGCTGTTCTCGACCTGTTCTTGCATCTGGTCGTCACGAGGCACGGCCGGTTGCCCCTTCCTCATTTGCGGCGGGTCCGGTAGCGGTCGAGTCCGCGGAGTCCGTGGCGGTGGAGTCCGCGACGGAGTCGGTCGCGGCGGACTGGGTGTCGGGGGTGCGGTGGGCGCCGATGTGCGCGGTCTTCTCCCAGTTGCCGACGCCCATGAGCTGCCGCCGTAGCGCGCGGGTCGCGGCGTACATCAGGAGCAGCTGGTACGGGAGCCAGGTGAAGGCCATCGTCAGCACCGTGCGCGGCGAGGCTCGGAGCCCATGCGCGCCGGTGAACTCGTAGAGCCCGGCGACGGCCGTCACGAAGTGCGCGGCCAGCATCAGCACCGGCAGCCACGAGATCAGGGCCACGATGGTCGGGCTGCGCAGCACGAACGCGGTGATGATCGCGACCGGCAGGTACAGGCCGAGCAGCGCCTGGGCGTGCGGGAAGGCGAGCGTCTGCCAGGCGAGTATGCGCTGGCGCCGGGTGGGCAGCTGCTTCCACGTACCCTTCTTCAGCGTCTGCATGAAGCCCTGGCTCCACCGGGTGCGCTGGCGGATGAAGTGGCCGAGCGTGGGCGGGGTCTCCTCCCGGGTGACGTACCGGTGGTCGTAGATCACCCGCACCTGCTCGCCGGCGGCGCTGAGCCGCAGCCCGATGTCGGCATCCTCGGTCAGGTTGAACTCGTCCCAGCCGTCGACGCTCTCGAGCAGCTCGCGGTCGAAGAACACGGTGTTGCCGCCGAGCGGGATGGCACCGGTCCGGGCGTGGTAGTGCAGCCTGCTGCGGAACCAGAAGAAGTACTCCAGGACGTTGAATGTCGAGTACCAGTTGGACTCGTAGTTCATCAGCTGTACGCCGGCCTGCACGACGCGGACGTGCTCTTGTGTCATCACCGTGTTGACGATGCTGAAGAGCTCCGGTTCGACCTCGTCCTCGGCGTCGAACACGGCCACCACGTCGTTGCGCGCGTACCGCAGCGCGGTGTTGAGTCCGTGTGGCTTGTTGACCGGCCCGTCGTCGAACACCACGACCTGGGCGTCCTGCCGCCCGGCGGCATTGAGCCGGTCGATGGTCTCCTGGGCGCGGGCGATCGTACCGGTGTCGTCCGCGGAGCAGACGACCAGCAGCTGCACCAGGTGCGCCGGGTAGTTGACGGTGGCGGCGCGGTCAATGGTCCCCTGGATGACTTTCTCCTCGTGACGGGCCGGCACAATGACCGTGAACGACAACGAAGGGTCGGCTCGCTCGTCGGGTACGCCGGCCATCGCGCCGGAGTCCGGCTGGTCCCAGGTGTAGATCATCAGGTAGAGGGTGTGCGCCGCCTGCGCCGTCAGCAGCAGGGACAGCGCGGTGATCGCGACCAGTAGGATCGGCTGCATTGGTGCGCTCACTCCAGATCCATGTCGTGCTGACGCCCAGGTTGATCAGGAATCCGGCGACGACACCGGCGATGTTGGCCAGCAGATAGAACAGTCCCCACGTGGTGAGCACCTGAAGGACCCCCACATTGACGAACAGGGCGGCGAGGGCGACCAGGTTGAATGCCGCGAACCGCCGCAGGGAGAGCCGCTTCAACGGAAACGTCCAGGACTCGTGCCAGACGTAGTTATGCACGATGGCGAGCTCGGCCGCGATCGGCGCCGCGATGATGAGCGCCAGTCCGGCCAGGCCATGTAGCAGGAACAGGACGAGGTTGTTGACGGCCACGCCCATCACACCGACCGCCGAGAACCGGGCGGGGCGCGGCACGCGGCCGGCGACCGCGCGGCCGAGGCCGGACATGGCGCGCACGGCGGCCGTCGGTCGAGCGACGTGGATGCCACCGTGGTGCCGTACGAACGCTTGACGCATGCCTGAACCCCCGCTACCGCGATCAGTTCCTACCGTGACACCGGCGGGGGTCGTCGCGCCTCGGGCAGCGGGGGCAAAGCCGCCCCTACCTTGGCGGTCCCCCGGGAGTACGGGGTCACCGTTTCGCGTCCAGCGGGTCGGGTAGGTGGAGCGCATGAGCGTCGTGGCGCACTGGACAGGCGCAGATCGACCGCGGGAGGGCAGGCCCGATGACCACGAGTCTCCTCGTTGCCGACGACCACGCGGTCGTACGCCAGGGTCTGCGCTCGCTGCTGGACCTCGAACCGGACGTGGAGGTCGTGGGTGAGGCCGCCGACGGCGGCCAGGCCGTAGCGCTGTCGCGGCAGCTGCGACCCGACGTCGTGCTGATGGACGTGGTGGGTCGCTGCCTTCGTCCGCTGCGCCGCTCAAGCTCCAGGGCGAGCAGCTGATCGAGTGGGGCGGGGCACTGCGCT
>JAEHDK010000491.1 GCA_016880465.1 Micromonosporaceae bacterium | reverse complement strand
GGCATCCAGCCCCTCACCGGCGACGAGATCGCGCAGGAGTTCGAGAAGTACCTCCGCCGGCGCGGCGGGCCGGCCGGTCCGACCGCCGGCTCCTGGTAACCAGTCAGGGCAGCCGCCGTCAGGGCCGGGTCCAGAACGACGCCGGCTCGGCGGCGTGTCACATCCCGGCGGCCGTCCTAGGAAGCTAGGTTTGCTGCCATGACCATCAACCCGGGCGCCGCCGAGTTCCCGCACCGGCAGATCGCCGCGCAGCTGCGGGCCCGCATCAGGCGCGGGGAATGGGTGCCGGGCGAACGGCTGCCCTCGATCCCGGCGATCGCCGCGATGTACGGGGTGGCCAAGCAGACCGTCCAGCGTACGGTCGACCAGCTGCGGGTCGAGGGCCTGCTGATCACGAAGCCCGGCTCGGGCACGTACGTCCGCGGCACCCGGCGCCGCCTCAACCGGCTGTCCCGCGGGCGGTACGGCGCCCAGCGCGGGTACCACGCCGACCTGGCCGCCCGGTACCGCCAGCAGCTGCTCGAGGTCGGGCTCGCCACGCCGCCGGCGGAGGTGGCCGACGCGTTCGGGGTGTCCGACTCGACGCAGCTGCTGGTACGCCGGCACCTGGTGCGTACCGGCGACGCGGCCGTCGAGGTGGGCGCATCGTGGTTCCGCCCGGCCGACACGGCCGGCACCTCGCTGGAGCGGGTGGAGTCCTACGGCCGGCCGCTGTACCAGGAGGTGGAGGAGGTGACCGGGCGCCGGTACGCGACCGCCACCGACCAGGTCACCGCCCGGCAGCCCAGCCGGGAGGAGGCCGAGCTGCTGGCGATCCGGCCGGACACGCCGGTACTGCACCTGCTGCACGTGGCGTACGACGCGGACCACCGCCCGATCGAGGTGGCGACCGCGACCTGGCCCGGGCCGGTCACCGCGCTGGTCGAGGAGTACCCGGTACCGGCCGCTCGCGCCGACCCCGGCGCCGATCTGGGCCTGGTGCTCGGCTGAGCTGCCGCGGCCCGATTGACACGGGCGGGACGATGGCCGCATGACGCGCTGGGAGCGCCCGCACGGTACGGACGGCATGATGATCACGAGCGCCGTCCTCGCCGCGGTCAGCGGTATCGGGTTGGTGGCGACGACCTGGTGGCTGGCGGTGCCGCTGGACACCTTGACGCCCCGCCGGTTCGCCGGGCACGTCGTCACCTATGCCTTCCTGCTGTTCTGGCTCGTGTTCAGCTGGCGCGACCTGCGGTCCGGGGTGTTCGTCAACGACGGCGGAGTGCTGGTCCGCGGCTTCTGGCACACCCGGTACCTGCCGTGGCCCGAGGTGGCCGGCTTCGAGAGCCGCCCCCTGCACCGCCGCGGGGCGGTCACCGGCAACGAGGCGATCTGGGTGGTGAGCCGGACCGGCGAGACGATCGAGACGGCGGTACAGAAGGACACCGGCAATCGGGGCGCGCTGCGTAAGAAGACCGGCCGGATCCTCGGCGGCGAGGACTACGACGCCGCCCTGCGGACGCTCTGGCGCCGGCTGGAGAGCGCGGCGGCGGCCGAAGCGCCTGGGACCGTCACCGACGGGCCGGGGACTACAGCCGAACCCCCAACAGACCGTCCACGGTAGCCGCCATCAACGCGGGCGCGCCGGCGTCGCTGCCGAGCCCGGCCAGTACGGTGTCCGTCCAGGTGTCCACAAGGGACAGTACGGCGGGCGTGTCGAGGTCGTCGGCCAGCCGCCGGCGTACCCCCGCGAGAAGATCGGCCCCGGACGGCCCGGCGGCGGCGGCGGCGGCCCCGCGCCACCGGGCCAGCCGCTGCTCCGCGGTCTTGAGCACGTCGTCGGTCCACTGCCGGTCGGCGCGGTAGTGGTCGGCCATCAGCCCGAGCCGCAGGGCCATCGGGTCCACCCCGTCGGCCCGTACGCGGGACACGAACACCAGGTTGCCCTTCGACTTCGACATCTTCTCGCCGTCGAGACCGATCATGCCGGCGTGTACGTAGTGCCGGGCGAACGGGGCGACCCCGGTCAGCCGCTCGGCGTGCGCGGCCGAGCACTCGTGGTGCGGGAAGAGCAGGTCGTTGCCGCCACCCTGGACGTCGATCTGCGGGCCGAGCAGGTCGAGGGCGATCACCGCGCACTCGATGTGCCAGCCGGGGCGCCCCGGGCCGAGAATGCCACCCGGCCAGGACGGCTCGCCATCGCGTGAGCCGCGCCACAACAGCGGGTCCAGCGGGTCGCGCTTGCCGGCCCGCCGCGGGTC
>JAEHDK010000049.1 GCA_016880465.1 Micromonosporaceae bacterium | reverse complement strand
GTCGAAGGCCACCCCCGTCTTCCGGGTGAACCTCGCGGTGGCCGGAGACGCCCCAAACGACGAAAGCGCCCCGGCCGGAAACCCGGCCGGGGCGCATATTCGCAGCTCACATGGTGTTCGTGAGCGTACACCTCGGGTGGACCCGATGTGGCAGAACCCGAACCGCATTCCAGCAGCTCAGGGGCCGATCGTGGCGGTTGCGTCGGTCCGTAGACGGGTGGTTTGACGCGGCCGGTCGACACGATCGGCGGGACCTCATCCGCTTGTCCGTAATGCCGCCGTCGCCAGAGCCGTCACAGTCCGCGAGTCTGCCTTGGTGCCGGTGTCGGTATGACGGCCTCACCTGCGCCGACGCGGCACGTTGTAAGCGTGGCTACCATTCCGCGTCGGAGGCGGACATGAGCGAACAGGGATGGCAGGAGTTTCTCGCTGCGGAGGATGTCGCGGACTGGGTGGTGTTGCACGGCGGAGCGATGGCGGTGTTCCGCGTCTCGTCGCTGGTCGAGGCGGTCCGGCTTGCCGAGGCGGTAGCGCACGTCTCAGGGCTCGATGGCGCGGGGGCGCTGGTGACGATCGCCGACGACCAGCTCACCGTGCGATTGACCCGCGACGTGTGGCAGCTGAAGCAACGGCACGTCCACCTTGCTCGAGCCGTCTCAGCGGTGGCCCGAGTGCACGGAGCCGTCGTCGACCGCGCGCGTGCGCAAGAGGTGCAGCTCGCCATCGCGGGGCAGCCAGATACGGTCGATGTTGGCTTCTGGCGCGCTGTCCTCGGGTACGCCGGAGCATCCGACGACAACGCCGTCGACCCGCTCGGCCACGGATCGACGGTCTGGATGCAGGATCTTGACCCAGCCAAGCCACTGCGACACGTGATGCATGTCGACGTGTCCGTTGCTCGCGAGCAGGTCGAGGAGCGCCTTGCCGCGGCGCTCGCCGCCGGCGGCCGGATCGTCGACGATTCCAATGCCCCTGCGGGTTGGATTCTCGCCGACCGCGCCGGCAACCGCGTGTGCATCTGCGCGTGGCCCGATGGTGCCTCCGGTCCTGCCGCCACCGGACCAGAATCCTCAGGACCCGACGAAGATCGCCAGACTTGAGCGAGCGTAGGCTGAGACCTACCTCTATCTGCTCACGGTCGAGGGTTGCGACTGCGGGCCGGACGTGTCGACCAAAGGTGGTGACGGTGTCGTCCTCGGAGAGTCGCTGGCGCAACTCCACATCGGCGTCGTCGGCCCTCGCGCCCAAGGCGGTCGCCGCGGGCGCAGCGACCTGGCCGCGCCGGGGAGTCGTGGTACGCACCGGGTTCACCTATGATCTCGCCGAACCCTGCTGCGCCCGACCTGCACCGGTTACTGTCCGAGCTGCGGGCCCAACTCGGCCGCTGCGCCCGGCTCGCGATGCCACCGAGTACCACTGAACCCGCCCTCCGCCACGACCGGCCATCGGGAGCGATTCATGTGTCGACTGTTCGGCCTGTCCGCGGCACCGCGGCGTGTCACCGCCACGTTCTGGCTCATCGACGCCCCAGACAGCCTGGCCGTACAAAGCCGCCGCGAGCCAGACGGCGTGGGACTGGGCGTGTTCGAACCCGACGGCACGGAGGTGGTGCACAAGCGGCCCATCGCCGCCTACCAGGACGCCGAGTTCGCCCGGGAGGCCCGGGAGGTGTCGAGCGGCACGTTCCTTGCGCACGTACGGCTACGCCAACACCGGCGGGCTACGTACCGAGAACACCCACCCGTTCCTGCAGGACGGCCGGCTGTTCGCGCACAACGGCGTGGTCACCGGGCTGGATCGGCTCCGCGACAGGTTGGGCGAGGAACTCGGCGGCCCGGCCGACGAACTGGTCGGCGGGGACACCGACTCGGAAATGGTGTTCGCGCTGATCACCGCCTAGGCGCGGCGCAGCGGTGATGTGGGCCGCGCCATCGTCGACGCGGTCGGCTGGATCGCGGCGAACCTGCCGGTGTATGCGCTGAACCTGATCGTGACCACGCCCACCGAGCTGTGGGCGCTGCGCTACCCCGACACCCACCCGCTATATGTGCTGCCCGACCGGCCGGCGGCCACCACGGCCACCGACACCTGGAACACGCCAGCGCCC
>JAEHDK010000490.1 GCA_016880465.1 Micromonosporaceae bacterium | reverse complement strand
TTGACCAGCCCGCGGACGAACAGCTCCTCGACCACCTCGCGGAAGGCGGGGAGCATGCCGGCGTGGTGGGCGGCCAGGCCCCGCTCGAGCCCGTCGAGCCACTCCCAGTAACCCAGGACGCTGAGGTCCTCGCTCGGGATCGCGGCGATCCGGCCCTCCACGACCCGCCGGATCTCGGCCCGCTCGTCCGGCGTCGTGAGCCGCAGCCCCGCGTGCAGGCACTGCTGGACGGCCGCGTCGCAGCCGGCCCGGCTGAAGATGAACGCGATGGCCGGCAGCAGGCCCTCGCGGTCGAGCCGCTCGACCACGTCCGGCCGGGACGGGATCAGCCAGCGGCGGGCCCGCGGCGGCCGGCCGCGCCCGCCCGGACCGCCGTAGGACTCCATCCGGCGCAGCATCTCCCGGGTGTACCGCAGCAGCTCGGGGTGTACGTCGTGCTTCTGCGCCGCCTCCGCGTCGTGGAACAGGTCGAACATCCGCTTCCCCACGAGCATGTGCTGCCACAGCGGTACCGGCCGGTGCTCGCTGACCACCACCTCGGTCTCGCCGCGCACGGTGACCAGCCAGTCGGCAAACTCCTCCGCGTTGGACACGGTGGCCGACAGGGACACCAGGGTGACCGAGGCCGGCAGGTGGATGATGACCTCTTCCCAGACCCCGCCGCGGAAGATGTCGGCAAGGAAGTGCACCTCGTCCATCACGACGTACGACAGACCGTCCAGTGTGGACGATCCGGCGTAGAGCATGTTGCGCAGCACCTCGGTCGTCATGACCACGACCGGCGCGTCGCCGTTGATGGAGTTGTCGCCGGTGAGCAGGCCGACCTGGTCGGGACCGTACCGGTCGACGAGGTCGTGGTACTTCTGGTTCGACAGCGCCTTGATCGGCGTGGTGTAGAAGCACTTGCGGCCCTGCCGCATCGCCAGGTGCACGGCGAACTCGCCGACGACCGTCTTACCGGCCCCGGTCGGCGCGCAGACCAGCACCCCGCTGCCGCGCTCCAGCGCCTCGCACGCGGCGCGCTGGAAGTCGTCGAGCGGGAACGGCAGCACGTCGGCGAACTCGGCGAGCGCCGGATGGCGTCCGCTCTGGACGGCCCGCCGGCGGGCCGCGGCGTACCGCTCGGCGGGGCTGGTCATACCGCAAGGCTAATGCGCCGTGCCGGGCGTTACCGACCGGTACCGCCGCCCGGTCCGATCCGTGGGGGTGGCGACGTGACCACAGCGGCGCCGGCGGGACCCGGAGAGTCGGTCGGCCGGATCGGCGACCGACCTCGGTATGGTGCACGGCGTGCCGGAACACGCGGAACCGCCCAGTCCCCGCCCGCCAGCGCCGCCCGGATCGACGGGCGCGCGGCGCCGGCGGGTCGACGCGGTCCTGTTCGACTTCCACGGCACGCTGGCCCAGCTCGAGGACCCGGTGGACTGGGTGCTGCACGCGGCGACCCGGTGCGGGGTCAGCCTCGCGCGACCGCGCGCGACGTGGCTGGCCGACCGGCTCGTCACCG
>JAEHDK010000489.1 GCA_016880465.1 Micromonosporaceae bacterium | reverse complement strand
TACCGCACGCCGAGCTGCCGGCCTGGCTGGTCAGCCGCGCCGAGACAGCGAACGGTGGGCCGCTCGCCGACGACGTCGCGATGCTGCTGGTCGCCCCGAGCGGTCCGCCCGGCGGGACCGTCTGATGTGGACACTGCGGCGGCGGGCGGCGGTGCTCTGCACCGTGGCCGCCGCGTTGCTGGGCATCCTCGCCGCCGGTGCCGCGGTGACCGCCGCAGGCACCCGGTCGCAGGTCACGGCCGTCGTCGACCGGTACACCCCGCTGCGGTCCAACGCCGAGCGGCTGCTCGCCGCGCTGGTCAACCAGGAGACCGGCATTCGGGGGTACGCGCTGAACGGCACCGCGGCCGACCTCGAGCCGTACGAGGCCGGGTTGGCCGTGGAGCGGCAGGTCGCCGGCGAGATGGCGGCCGAGCTGACCGACCTGCCCGATGTCCACCGGCTGCTCGACGACGTGACCCAGGGCGCGGACGCCTGGCGGGCCGCCGTGGCCGAGCCGGTGATCGCGGCGGTCCGCTCGTCCGGCCCGCAGTCGGCGCAGGCCCTGCTGGACGAGGCCGCCCGGGTGCAGTTCGACGGGCTGCGCACCCGCGTCGCCCGGTTGCAGACGGCGATTGTCGTGCTGCGTGACCAGGCCGGCGCGCGCGCCCGCAACTCGGCCAACGCGCTGGTGGTGCTGCTGGTCGTGGCGGCCGGCGTCGTCCTGGTCACCGGCGGCCTGCTCGCGGTGCTGCTGCAGCGGCTCGTCGCCCAGCCGGTGACCGGACTGGCGGCCGAGGTACGGCAGGTCGCCGGCGGCGACTACGACCGCGCGATTGCCGGCACCGGGCCGCCCGAGCTGGCCGCGCTGGCCCGCGACGTGGACGCGATGCGCCGCCGGATCGTGGCCGACCTCGGCGAGGTGGTGGTCTCCCGCAAGCAGGTCGAGCGGGCCAATGCCGCGCTCGAGGCGCAGGCCGCCGAGCTGGCCGGGCAGACCGCGGCGCTTCAGGCCCAGGCGGCCGAGCTGGCCCGGTCCAACAGCGACCTCGAACAGTTCGCCTACGTGGCCTCGCACGACCTTCAGGAGCCGCTGCGCAAGGTGGTGAGCTTCTGCCAGCTGCTCCAGCGGCGGTACGCCGGCCAGCTCGACGAGCGGGCCGACCAGTACATCGCGTTCGCCGTCAGCGGTGCCCAGCGTATGCAGCGGCTCATCAACGACCTGCTCGCGTTCTCCCGGATCGGTCGGACGACCACCGAGTTCACCGAGGTCGACCTGACCCAGGTCGTCGCCCGTACGGTGGCGGCGCTGGACACCCAGATCGACCGGGCCGAGGCGAAGGTCACCTGGGCCGACCTGCCCGTGGTGCGCGGCGAGGAGAGCCTGCTCGACACGCTCGTGGCCAACCTCGTGGGCAACTCGCTGAAGTTCCGCCGGCCCGAGACACCGGCGCGGGTACACGTGTCCGCCCGGCGGGTCGGCGCCGAATGGGAGATCAGCTGCGCCGACAACGGGATCGGCGTCGAGCCGGAGTACGCGGAGAAGGTGTTCGTCATCTTCCAGCGGTTGCACGCGCGGGACGCCTACCCCGGCACGGGGATCGGCCTGGCCATCGCGAAGAAGATCGTGGAGCATCATGGCGGCCGGATCTGGTTGGACCCGGACTCGACCGACGGTGCGACGATCCGGTTCACCCTGCCGGCCATCGAGGGGATCAGCTCATGACCGCCAAGGCCTACCTGCCGATCGAGGTCCTGCTCGTCGAGGACGATCCGGGCGACGTGCTGATGACCCAGGAGGCTTTCGAGGAGCACAAGGTCCGCAACCGGCTGCACGTGGTGAGCGACGGAGTCGACGCGCTCGACTTCCTGCGCCGGCAGGGCGGGTACGCGGACGCCGTACGCCCGGATCTGGTGTTGTTGGATCTGAACCTGCCGCGCCGGGACGGCCGCGAGGTGCTCGCGGAGATCAAGTCCGATCCGGACCTGCGCTCGATCCCCGTCGTCGTGCTGACCACCTCGCAGGCCGAGGAGGACATCCTGCGCAGCTACGAGCTGCACGCGAACGCGTACGTCACGAAGCCGGTCGACTTCGAGCGGTTCATCGCGATCGTACGCAAGATCGACGAGTTCTTCGTCACCGTGGTGAAGCTGCCACCCCGCGGCTGATCGCTGGCGGGCCAGATGATGTGCTGACCGGGTGATCCGCCCGTTGCTCGACGACTCCGGCGTCAAGGCCCTGCGCGAGGCGCTGACCAGCGCCGACTTCACCGCGGCCGGGATCGCCGAGCGGCTCGGACCGGGCGGGACCGGGGCGGTCAACGCGGGCGACTACCGCGGCGCGCTGCGCGCCACCGCCGACCGCGACCTGCAGCCGGTGCCGGGCTGATGCGCGCGGTCGTGCAGACGGTCAGCCGGGCGAGCGTCACGGTCGGCGGCGACGTCGTCGGGCAGATCACCGACGGCCTGCTCGTACTGCTCGGCGTGACGCACACCGACACGCCCGCGATCGCGGACACGTTGGCGCGCAAGGTTTACGAGCTGCGCATCCTCGACGACGAGCGGTCGGCGGCCGAGGTCGGCGCGCCGGTACTCGTGGTCAGCCAGTTCACCCTGTACGCCGACACCCGCACGGGGCGGCGGCCGTCCTGGCAGGCGGCCGCGCCGGCGCACGTCGCCGAACCCCTGGTGGACGCGTTCGCCGCGGCGCTGCGCCGGCACGGCGCCACTGTCCAGACAGGACAGTTCCGGGCGCACATGCTCGTCGACAGCGTCAACGTGGGACCACGCACGGTGCTGCTCAGCGCCGGCGACAGCGGCTGATCCTTGTCGGGTACCCGGACGAGTTCTTGCCTGCGCCGCCCGGCCGGCCGACGCTGGACCGATGGAGCAGCCTCGTTGCCTCGTGGCCGTGGCCGCCGCCGGGTACGGCAAGACGACCGCGCTGCGGCGCCGCGCCCGGTGCGCGACGATCTCCCGGCCCAGCATCCGTACGGCCGTCACGGTTGCGTCATGGTGCTGTGTCACCATCGGCACGTGCTACCCCGCCACCTCGAGCGCATTGTCTGGTCGCCGCGCCGCGCGGTCGATCTGGACGGGTGGCCGTACCGGATCCCCGCGGTCCGCCAGCTCATCGAGGAGGGTGGTTTCGACGTACCGCCGGGAGTCACGGTTCTGGTCGGCGAGAACGGGTCCGGGAAGTCCACCCTCGTCGAGGCGTTCGCGGCGGTGTACCCGCGCCTGGGCGCCGAGTCGACCAGCCGGATCTCGGTGCTCGGCCCGCGCCCGAGCGCGGAGGACTCGCCGCTGCACTGGCATCTGCGCGCGAAGACCCACCGCCTCGCCGCTCCCGGCGGCTTCTTCCTGCGCGCCGAGACCATGCACACGTACCTGAGCCAGATCGACCGGAGCCCGGCGGACCGCCGGGCGTGGGGCGGTGCGCAGATGCAGGCACGATCGCATGGCGAGTCCTTCCTGGCGGTGCTGCGGCACCGGTTCGCCGACCGCGGCGTGTACTTCCTCGACGAGCCGGAGTCGGCGCTCTCCTTCCAGTCCAGCCTTGCGCTCCTGGTGGTCCTCGACGTCCTGCGCCAGGAGGGCTCCCAGGTCATCATGGCGACGCACTCACCACTGCTCGCGGCACTGCCGGGTGCGACCACGATCGAGATCGGCGAGTGGGGCATGCGCCGCGCCGAGTGGGCCGACCTGGACCTCGTGCACTCCTGGCGGGACTTCCTGACGAGCCCCGGTCGCTGGCTACGCCACCTGCTGACCGACGACCCGGCCAGCTAGTTTCACCTACAACTCACCGCTAATCAGGCGATAACCGCTACGGATGGTCCCGGAATTGTGCCAGGGAGTCATCCGCCTTACCGGGTCTTCACGTGTACCGAGGGAGGCTGGCAGCACCGAACGATACGGGGAAGGCGAGTGATCGTGGTGTTGGCGACAGATGAGCGGGAGACCGGCGTGGAGCTGACCATCGAACGAGGGACGGCCGACAAGCTCGACCTCGCCGCGGCCGAGGAGCCTGACCTCGGCGCGGCCGAGCCGATCGACCTGGACGCCGACGACCGCGGGGTCTCGGCGGATCTCGTACGGGCGTACCTCAACGGGATCGGCCGTACGAAGCTGCTCACCGCGGAGCAGGAGGTCTGCCTCGCCAAGCGGATCGAGGCCGGCCTCTACGCCGAGGAGCGGCTCGACAGCCCGGCCGACGCCGAGCTCGAGCGCGACCTGCGCACCGTCGTGGCCGAGGGCCGGGTCGCGAAGAACCACCTGCTGGAGGCCAACCTCCGGTTGGTCGTCAGCATCGCGAAGCGGTACACCGGCCGCGGCATGCAGTTCCTCGACCTCATCCAGGAAGGCAACCTCGGCCTGATCCGCGCCGTCGAGAAGTTCGACTACACCAAGGGCTACAAGTTCTCCACCTACGCCACCTGGTGGATCCGCCAAGCCATCACCCGCGCCATGGCCGACCAGGCCCGCACCATCCGCATCCCGGTAC
>JAEHDK010000488.1 GCA_016880465.1 Micromonosporaceae bacterium | reverse complement strand
GCTGCGCGGTCGTGCCGGGCCGCTGGCCGTCACCGGCTTTCTGGTTCGGGCCGGACCGCGTGGCGTAGCGCGGACTCCACAGTGGAGTGCCGGAACGCGAACCCGGCCGCGGTCAGCACGCCTGGCAGGACCCGCAGGCTGACGGTCGCCTCCGCACCGAGCTCGCCGAGCGCGACCCGGATCGCGGCGCGCGGTACCGGCCAGAACGACGGCCGGTGCAGCAGCCGGCCGACCGCGTCGGACAACGCGGCGTTCGTGACCGGGTTAGGTCCGGTCAGGTTGACCGGGCCGGCCAGGTCCGGCCGGTCGAGCAGGAACCGTACGGCGCCGAGCCAGTCCGGCATCGACAGCCACGGAACGTACTGCCGGCCCGAGCCGAGGCGGCCGCCCGCGAACAGCTTGAACTGCAGCAGCATCGGCTTGAGCAACCCGCCGTCGGCGGCGAGCGGGAAGCCGGTACGGATCCGGACGACCCGGGTGCCCGCATGCTCGGCCGGCTCGGTGGCGGCCTCCCACGCCCGGCACAGCTCGGCGAAGAAGCCGTCGCCCGCCGGGCCGTCCTCGGTCACCGCGCGGTCGCCGGTGTCGTGGTACCAGCCGACCGCCGAGGCGTTGATCAGCGTCGCGGGCCGTTGTCCGGCGGGCAGCGTCGCGATCGCGGTCGCCAGCGTGTTCGTCGCCTCGACCCGGCTCGACCGCAGCTGCGCCTTGAACTCGTCGGTCCACCGCCGGTCAGCGATGTTGACGCCGGCCAGGTTGATCACGGCGTCGGCGCCGGCGAGTGCGGCCGGGTCGAGCTCGGTGTCGGCCGGGTTCCACCGGATCTCGTCCGGCCGGCCGGGCGTACGGCGGACGAGCCGGACGATGTCGTGGCCGTTCGCCCGCAGCGATGGCATGAGGTGGCCGCCGAGGAAGCCCGACGAGCCGGCGATGACGATCCGCACGGGATCAGCCTGTCAGATCAGGCCGAGCTCGGCCTCGAAGTTGGCGCCCTCCAGCCGCTCCTTGATCGTGGTGAGGAACCGCGCCGCGTCGGCACCGTCCACGAGCCGGTGATCGTAGGAGAGCGCGAGGTACATCATCGAGCGCGGGACGATCAGCTCACCGAGGTCGGGGTCGTCGACGACGACCGCGCGCTTGACCACCGCACCGGTGCCGAGGATCCCCACCTGCGGCTGGTTGATGATCGGTGTGTCGAGGACCGCGCCCCGGCTGCCCGTGTTCGTCAGCGTGAACGTGCCGCCCGACAGCTCGTCCGGCGTCACCTTGTTCGTACGGGTGCGCTCGGCCAGATCGGCGATCCGCTTCGCGAGCCCGGACAGGCTCAGGTCACCCGCGTGCAGGATGACCGGTACGAGCAGCCCGCGCTCGGTGTCCACGGCGATGCCGAGGTGCTCGGCGGCGTGGTAGGTGACCGTGCCCGCGGCCACGTCGATCGACGCGTTCAGCTTTGGGTGGACCTGCAGCGCCTCGACCGTCGCGAGGGCGAAGAACGGCAGGAACGACAGCTTGACGCCGTGCCGGGCCGCGAAGTCGGCCTTGGCCTGGTCGCGCAGCCTAGCGATCTTGGTGACGTCCACCTCGACCACGGTGGTGAGCTGGGCGGACACCTGCAACGACTCGACCATGCGCTTCGCGATGATCGCGCGGAGCCGGGTCATCTTCTCGGTCGTACCGCGCAGCGGGCTCGGCTGCGGCCGCTCTGCCGGCGGCTGCGCCGCCGCCGGTGCGGGCGGTTGCGGCGCGGGTGCGGCGGCGGCGGCCCGCTGCCGCTCGGCGGCCTCCCGGACGTCCAGCTTGCGGATGCGGCCGCCGATTCCGGTACCCCGCAGCGAGGTCAGGTCGACGTGCTGCTCGGCGGCGAGCTTGCGGACGAGCGGGGTGAGGTAGGTGGCGACCTCGGCAACGCCGGACGGCGGTGCGGCGGGAGCCGGTGCGGCATGGACCGGTGCGGGCCGCGCGGCGGGCCGAGGCGGTGCGGGCGCGGCCGGCGGCTCCACGGGTGCGGGTGCGGGCGGTGCCGGTGCGGCCGGCGGTTCAAGGGGTGC
>JAEHDK010000487.1 GCA_016880465.1 Micromonosporaceae bacterium | reverse complement strand
GGTACGCGCGGGCGTCGCGCTCGTCCGGCAGCTGCGCCCGGCCGGCGCGCTGCGGTTGGCGCGCCGGTTCCTGCTGCCCGCCCGTACGCTCGGCGACGAGCTGTTCCGCGGCGCCGGTGCCCAGCTCCTGCTGGCCGGGTCGGCCCTGCATACGGGGCTCGGCCCGGACGAGGCCGCCAGCGGGGTATACGGCTGGCTGATCGCGATGGCGGGCCAGCAATTCGGGTTCCCGGTCCCGGCCGGCGGGGCGGGGCGGATCACCGACGCGCTCGTCGCGCGGCTGCTCGAGCGCGGCGGGCTGATCCGGTACGGCGACCGGGTGGAACGGGTGCGTATCGTCGGCGGCCGGGCGGTCGGTGTCGACACGGCCGGCGGCCAGCGCTGGACGGCGCGCCGCGCGGTGCTGGCCGACGTACCGGCACCCACCCTGTACCTGGACCTCGTAGGCCCCTCCCATCTGCCGCCGCGGCTGGTCGAGGACCTCGGCCGGTTCCGCTGGGACGGCGCGACGATCAAGGTGGACTGGGCCCTCGCCGGCCCGGTGCCGTGGAAGAACGAGGCGGTCCGCGGCGCCGGCACCGTCCACCTCGGCGCCGACCTGGACGGGCTCACCCGGTACTGGGCGGCCATTGCGACCGGCGAGCTGCCGGCCGAGCCGTTCCTCGTCGCCGGCCAGATGACCACCGCCGACCCGGCGCGCTCGCCGGCGCACACCGAGGCGCTATGGGCGTACACCCGGCTGCCACATCGCCCACAGTGGACGGCAGCGGAGGTGGCCGCGCAGGTGGCCCGGATGGAGGCCGTGCTCGAGCAGTACGCGCCGGGCGTCGCCAGCCTCGTCGTGGCCCGGCACGTCGCCGCCCCGGCCGACCTGGAGGCGATGAACCCGAGCCTGGTCGGGGGTGCGATCGGCGGCGGGACCTCGGCGCCGTACCAGCAGCTGTTCCTCCGGCCGGTGCCGGGCCTCGGGCGGGCGGACACCCCGGTCGACCGGCTGTACCTCGCCAGCTCATCGGCCCATCCGGGCGGCGGTGTCCACGGTGGACCCGGCGCCAACGCCGCCCGGGCCGCGCTCGCCCGGGACCGTACCGGAACCGGCCGGCTGTACGCCGCGGCCGTCCGCAGGGCGCACCGCTCGGTGTACGGCTAGGTTTCCGGTGCCCGGGCCGCGGGTAGCCAGCGGGCAGAGGTGGACCCATGACGGAGCAGTCGACGCAGCGACCGCACCGGCTCAGCCAGCTACGCTGGTCGACCTGGCGCGGGGTGATGAAGCGCAGCGGGCAGGGGTTCGTGGCCGACAACTGCACGGACTGGGCCGCCGCGCTGACGTACTACACCGTGCTGGCCCTGTTCCCGGGCGTGATCCTCGTGGTCGCCCTGGTGAGTCTCGTGGCGAACGGGCCGGCCGCGATCGACGCGGTCATCCGTACCGTCCGGGAGGTGCTGCCTGGTTCGGCTGTCAACGCGATCCAGCAGCCGCTGCACGAGGTGCTCGCCAAGCGCGGTTCGGCCAAGGTCCTGCTGAGCTTCGGCGTGCTCGGGGCGGTCTGGTCGGCGGCCGGGTTCGTCGGGGCGTTCATCCGGGCCTCGAACGCCATCTACGGCGTCCAGGAGGGTCGCAAATGGTACGTGCTGCGCCCGTTGCAGCTCGGCCTCACGATCGTGTCCTTGGTACTCCTGGCGATCGCGGCCCTGGGCCTGCTGGTCAGCGGGCCGGTCGCCGAAGCGCTGGGCCGGCTGCTGCACGTCGGCGACACCGCACTGCGCGTGTGGCAGGTGGGTAAGTGGCCGCTGTTCGTCCTGATCGCCGTCGTGCTGCTGTCGATGCTGTTCTGGATCGCGCCGAACGTACGGCAGCCGCGGCTGCGGTGGCTCACGGTCGGCGGCGGGCTGGCCCTGTGCGCGTGGCTCGTGGTGTCCCTCGGCTTCGGGCTCTACGTAGCCAACTTCGGGTCCTACGACCGGACGTACGGCAGCCTCGGCGCGATCGTCGTCTTCCTCGTGTGGCTCTACCTGTCGAACTGTGCATTGATGTTCGGCGTCGAGGTCAACGCCGAGGTCGCCCGCGGCCGGGCGCTGCAGGCCGGCGAACACCTCGAAAAGGGCGAGGCGGTACTGCCGCCGCGTGCCTGGGCCGAGGCGAGCTCCGGCCGGTCGTAGAGTGATGACGGCACCCGTGGCGGTGCCCGCAAAGAGATCCGCTGGGACGGGGGGACGTCCCAGCGGATCGGTCTAGGTGCCGGGCCGGTGCCGGCCGGCGTCACGCGGTCATCACCAGCAGGCCGAGGACGCCGAGCAGGACCGCGGCGAGGACGAAGAACAGCAGGCCCTGACCGGTGTCGGTGCTCGTCGCGCGGTGCGTTTCGGTGGTCATCGTCGCCTCCTGGGCGGTGCCGTCTGATACGACGGTACGAACGCGCGGGGCGGCAGTAATCCCGACTTCGTGCCGCCCTCGGCGGACGCTCGGGCAGGCAACGCGGGATGGCCCGGCAGGCAACGAGATGGCCGCGGCAGGCAGAAACGCGCCGGCGGCAGACAAAGACGCGCCCCGATCGCCTGCCACGGGGGAAGCGGGCGATAGGGGCGCGCTGGGGAGAGTGTAGCGGCGGCGGGCGGGCGTGTCACCCCCTGTCAGGCACCGCTTTTCGCCGGGCACCGTAGCCGAACGTACGGCTTGCGAGCCGGGCGACCCGAGCCGTGACGGGCTACCGTCAAGGACGGTTGAGGTCCTCCGGAAAGGACGAGCGGCGTGACGGTACCGCAGAGCGACCCAGAGCGGAGTGGCGCAGCGCAGACCGTCGCGGCGCCGAGCGGCACCGCGGGCGCCGCGCTGCCGGGCACGGCGGACCCGGCACCGCTGAACACGGCGGACGCGGCACTGCCGACGCCCGCGGCCGTGCATGCCCGCGCATCGGCGCTCGTCGACTACCTGCTGGCGGTGCGTGCGCTCATCGAGAAGCCGGTCCGGGCGGTGCCCGGCGCCGACGCGTTCTGGCACGCCGATCTGCCGACCCATCCGGCCTGCGAGCTCGGGCCCACCCAGCCCGGCGGCAGCTGGCTGCGGGTCGGCCGGCCCTCGCCGCCGGCGCTGCCGGTCATCGCGCCGCCGATCGTGCCGTACCTCGTGTGGGACGCCGCGTACGGCGAGCCGCCCAAGCTCGTCGACCATCCGGACGTGCCGCCGGAGGCCCGGGCGGCGTTCGCCGACTGGTACGACACCGCGTGGTTGCCGTGGTCGCGCGAGGCGGCTGCGGCCGAGAACGTACGGCGGTTGCACGATCGGCTCTATGACCTGCGGTACCGCCTCGACATCGACGCGGCCCGGCTGGAGCTGGTGTGGGGCCACGCGGTGCTCGACGCGGTCTTCGGCGGCGAGCGGGTGCGCTATCCGCTGCTGGCGACTCCGGTCGCGATCGAGTACGACCCGGACGCCACGATGGTCAGCATCGTCCCGCTCGGCCCGCCCCGGCTGTCGGCCGATGCGCTGTCCGGTGTGGACGATCGGCGGCTCACCGACCTGCTGGAGCTGGGCGGCATCGGCGGCCAGCTGGACGTGGACCCGTGGGACGCGCAGGAGCGGCTCGACTTCGCCACCCGGGCGCTGCGCCGGCTGGGCCTCGACCCGGTGATCCGCACTGTGGGCGGGGAAGCGGCCGGAAATGCCGGCGCGGATCGGGCCCAGGACGCGGCCGCGGGCGTCCTCGACACCGGGGTGTTCTTCGTCCGCACCCGGCAGCGGATGGTCCGCCGGTTCCTGGAGGACCTGCGCGACCGACTGTCCACAGCGGACAGCGAGGTGGGCTCGCTGGCCGGGATCCTCGTACACGAGCCCAGCAAGCTGCGCATGCCGGACGACGACCAGGCGGCCTGGGAGCGGCTGACGCAGCGGCTGTTGATGCCGATGCCGACCAACGAGGCGCAGGAGTCGATCGCGCGGCGGCTCGCGGTCCATCGCAACGTCGCCGTGCAGGGCCCACCGGGTACGGGCAAGACGCACACGATCCGCAACCTGATCTGCCACCTCGTCGCGCACGGCAAGCGCGTCCTCGTGCTGGCCCAGAAGGAGGATCCGCTGCGCGTCCTGCGCGACGGGTTGCCGGAGGAGATCCAGCCGCTGTGCCTGGCGATCCTCGGCCGGTCGGTGGACCAGCTCGTCCAGCTGCAGATCGCGGCGCGGGAGCTTGCCGACCGGGCGGCCACGCTCGACGAACCGGCCGAGGCGGCCTGGGTCGCCCGGCTCTCCGGCGACCTCGACCAGGCCGAGGCCGACCTCGCCCGCGCGCAGCTGGACCTGCGTACGCTCGCCGAGCGGGAGTCCGCGGTGTACGAGCTCGACGGCACCCCGGCCGGCGCCAGCGAGGTCGGTGAGTGGCTGCGCCGGCACGCCGACGAGTACGGCTGCATCGCCGACCCGGTGGAGCCCGGGACGCCCGCCCCGCTGACCGCCACCGAGCTCGGCGAGCTGCTGGAGCTGGCCCGCCGGATCCCGGCCGCCGACCGGGACGCCGCCCGGGGC
>JAEHDK010000486.1 GCA_016880465.1 Micromonosporaceae bacterium | reverse complement strand
TGCGGAACGCCTGCTCGGTGATGGTCGCGGCAGTCATCGCCGTACCATCGCCGGTTCGATGCGGCTGAGATAGACCATGACGCCGTCCTTCTCCAGTCGGTGCGGTGCCTGCAGACACACCATCGCTGGCGCAGCCACCGGGCTGATAGGGAAGGACGTCCCAATTGATGGGACCTTCGCCCCTGTCCGGTCGGAGCGCGAACCGGCCTGCCTAGCTGGGTACGGACCACTCCACCGCGGTGCCCGGCGCGGCCGGCCGGATGCTCAACGTGCCACCATGCCAGGCCGCCCGCTCGCGCATGTTGACCAGTCCGCCGCGGGCATCCGCGGGGTCCAGCCGGACCCATCGTCGGTCACTGTGAACCGTGACCTGGTCGTCGCCGACCGCCACCGCCACCTTGGCCGAACTGGCGCCGGCATGACGTACCACATTGGACAGTGATTCTTGGACGACGGCCCTAGCCGGTCCTGCGCCCCCGGATGGCAAGGATCGTCGGCGTCGGTGCGCCGCCCTCGGCGAACCGCTCGAGGGTCAGTCCCGCGTCCAGGAACGCGTTCAACAGATCGGGCAGCGGGCGGTGCATCGCGCCTATCTTGTCGCGGATTCCCTGATCGGTGTACGAGTCCTTCGTCCAGGAGGTGTCCAGGTAGCCAGGCCGGATGACGACCGCGTCGCGGTCGGTGTGGTCGGCGAACCCGCCGCAGAAGCACGGGTGGGACACCGACGTGGACGAACACCGCACCGGAGTCCAGCACCCTGGCCACCTCGTGCAGCACCGCTGGGTACTCGGGCAGGTCCGTGTGGGCCATGACGGCGATCACCGCGGGGACACAGCGGTCCCGCACCGGAAGCCGCCCCACGTCGGCTCGCGTGGTGGGCAGGCGGTTCCTGGCGTGCCGCAGCATGCCGGCCGACAGGTCCACCCCAACCGGGGTCCAACCCAACTCGCGGACCTGGTTGGCGTTCGCGCCGGTGCCGCCCCCATTCGCTCCTCCTTCGGCACCGGTCTCATTGAGGCACCTGTCGGTAGTGGCTGCGACCCGGTTCCGCTGACGGCGCAACGGCCGGCAGTCGTCAGGGGTGCTCGAGCGCGCCTGCGACGGTCAGCCACTCGAGTAACCGGAGGCCGCGCATCCAGCCGGTTGGCCGTTCGGCAGCGGGACGGCGCGGCCACGAAAGATGATCGTCTGGTGGACGGTACGAGGCTGCCGCTGGTCAAGCCGATGCTCGCGACCCTCGGCCCGCTGCCGCGAGGACCGGGCTGGGGTTGGGAGTGGAAGTGGGACGGTGTCCGGGCGGTCGCGTACGTCGACCGTGCCGGCACGCTCCGGCTGATGTCGCGCAACGACCGGGACGTGTCCGGCTCGTACCCGGACCTCGCCGGGCTGGGCGACCTAGGTGCGCCCGCCGTGCTGGACGGGGAGATCGTCGCGCTGGACGAGCGGGGCGCGCCGAGCTTCGAGCGGCTCCAGAGCCGGATGCACGTGGTCCGGCCCACCGCGGCACTGCTGCACGCCGTACCGGTCCGCTACTACGCGTTCGACGTGATGTGGCTCGACGGTCGCGACCTGTCCGCCCAGCCGTACACCGCGCGGCGGGCCGCACTCGACGGGCTCCCGTTCGCCGAGCCGGTCGAGGTGCCGCCGATGATGACCGGGGTCGACGTCGACCCCGAGGACCTGCTGACCGCCGCGGCCGAGAACGGCCTGGAGGGTGTCATGGCGAAGCGGCTCACCTCGCCGTACCGGTCGGGGCGCCGCTCGCCGGACTGGGTCAAGGTGCCGCTGGCTCGTACCCAGGAGGTGATCGTGGTCGGGTGGAAGGCGGGCGAGGGCCGGCGCGCCGGCATGATCGGTGCGCTGCTGCTCGCCGCCCATGACGACCGCGCCGACCTGCGCTACGTGGGCAGCGTGGGCACCGGGTTCACCGAGGCTATGCTCCGCCAGCTCGAGCAGCGGCTCGGTCCGCTGGAACGGGACACCGCTCCGCTCTCGGGCCCGGTGCCGCGCCAGGACGTTCGGGGGGCCCGCTGGGTGGAGCCGGTCATCGTGGCCGAGGTGCAGTTCCGGAACTGGACCGCGGACGGGCGGCTACGCCACCCCTCCTTCCGCGGCCTGCGGCCGGACAAAGAGCCGGGGGAGGTCCGGCGCGTCCGGTAGCGCGCGCCGGACCATTCCCCCTGCCCGCGATCAATGGACGACGAGGTTCCCGCCGCCCAGGCTGATCTCGCTGGTGTTGGCTCCCGTCCAGTCCGACGAGAACAGCAACGTGTTGCCGCTCCAGACGGTGATCGCAAGCGAGTCGTTCCCGCCGGGCTCGCCGCGGTCGGTGGCCGTCATCTGCAGCGTCAGCCCGCCGGCCACGAAGATCGGGCTCGTCGGATCGGTCACGTCGAACAGGTTGGCCTTCGACCGCAGGTCCGCCTTACCGCCCGTCGCGCTCAGACCGAGTGACTCCAGCGCGGTGCTGCGGATCTGGTACGTACGGCCACCGGACTCGAACTGCACGGTCACATGTCCGGACAGGTTCTTGCCGCTCCTGCCGTACTGGACGTTGAACGCGAAGTCGGTCGGCGAGCCGGCGTTCGCCGGATAGTTGCCGGCGGATCTGGTCGGCTCGAGGTAGCCGCCGCCGGTGATGAAGCTGCCGGTCGGGTTTGCCACCTCGACCAGAGCCGAGGTGCCCCCGGCGTAGTAGCTGCCGACGACGACGGTGATGGTGTGCGAGCCGACCGCGAGGGGCACGGTGCAGTTCGCCGAGCCGGCCGTCGGCACGCCGTCGAGCAGGCCGACCAGGGCGGTGCACAGCGTGGTGCCGCCCTCGGCGAAGGTCACCGTCGCATTGCGCACGTCACCCGGGCCGCTGTCGGTCGATCCGGGCAGCACGGAGCTGTCCCGGACGGTCGCCCGCAACAACGCGGTGACGCTGCTGCCGCAGGGTGCGGTGAACACGAGCAGGTCGCCGGTGTACGTCGCGTAGGCGTCCTCGGTGGTCTCCGTTACGGTGAAGG
>JAEHDK010000485.1 GCA_016880465.1 Micromonosporaceae bacterium | reverse complement strand
TCGGCGGCGTGCCGGCCGGGGTCGGCGGCCGCCGGGACAAGGTCGCGCTCGTCGAGGACGGTACGGGCATCGTCGGCCTCGGCGACTGGATCGAACAGCTCCTCGCGGAGTCGACCGGCAAGCGGGGCAAGGGCATCCTGCCGGTGGTGGTCGAGTCGCCCGACGCGCCCGGAGCGACCGGCGACGACGTGCTGACCGTGACGGTGGGCGGCGCACTGCCCCCCGAGGTGGTACCCGGCGGCGGCGTCAGCCCGCACGTGGCGGTCAACGGCCCTCTGGGCGCCCAGTTCCTGGCCTGGGAGTACGCCACCGCCATCGCCGGGCGGATCCTTGGCATCAACCCGTTCGACCAGCCCAACGTGGCCGAGTCGAAGGAGCACACGAACCGGCTCCTGGCCGCCGGCCTCCCGGTCGAGACGCCGTCCTTCGTCGAGGCCTCGGTCGCGGTGTACGGCAGCGGGGCGACCAGCCTGACCGGTGCCCTCCGCGAGCTGCTGGGCAGCATCGACCCCGGCGGGTACCTGGCCGTCATGGCGTACCTGGACCGGATCGGCGACGTCGCGGCCGCCGCGCTGCGCGGGCATCTGGCGGCGGCGAGCGGCCGGCCGGTCACGTTCGGCTGGGGACCGCGGTTCCTGCACTCGACCGGCCAGTACCACAAGGGCGGCCCGCAGCACGGGTCGTTCCTGGCGATCACCGGCGCGGTGGCCGACGACCTCGTGATCCCCGGCCAGCCGTACACGCTCGGTGAGCTGCAGGCGGCCCAGGCGGCCGGTGACCGGCAGGCGCTGGTCGGTCGCGGCCGTCCGCTCCTGCGGCTGCACCTCGTCGACCGCGCCGCGGGCATCGCCGAGCTCCTCGGCGCCGCACAGGCGCTCGGGGGCTGACGATGAGTGGGTTGTCCCAGCCACCGCCCAACCCGCTGCGCGACCCCCAGGACCGCCGGCTCCCCCGGATCCCGGAACCATGCGCGCTCGTCATCTTCGGCGTCACCGGTGACCTGGCGCACCGCAAGCTGATCCCGGCCGTGTACGACCTGGCCAACCGCGGCCTGCTGCCGCCCGGGTTCGTCGTGCTCGGCTTCGCCCGCCGGGACTGGGCCGACGGCGACTTCGAGTCGCTGGCCTGCGAGTCGGCCAAGACGTACGCACGCACCCAGTGGCAGGAGGATGTCTGGGCGCGGCTCGCCGGGAACATGAAGTTCGTCGGTGGCGCGTTCGAGGACGACGAGGCCTTCGACACGCTCGCCCGGACGCTGGACGACCTGCGTACCAGTCACGGCATCCCGGGCAACGCGGCGTTCTACTTCTCGATCCCGCCGGTTGCCTTCCCGGTCGTACTCAAGCAGCTGCAACGTACCGGTATGGCGGACAACGCCAAGGCGGGCGGCTGGCGCCGGGTGGTGGTGGAGAAGCCGTTCGGCGAGGACCTGGCGTCGGCCAAGGCGCTCAACGGCCTCGTCGACGACGTGTTCACCCCGCCTGATGTGTTCCGCATCGACCACTACCTGGGCAAGGAGAACGTGCAGAACATCCTGGCGCTGCGGTTCGCCAACGCGCTGTTCGAGCCGGTGTGGAACGCCAAGTACGTCGACTCGGTCCAGATCACCATGGCCGAGGACGGCGGCATCGGCAGCCGGGCCGGCTTCTACGACAAGGCCGGCGCCGCCCGCGACGTGCTGCAGAACCACCTGCTGCAGCTGCTCACGTTGATCGCGATGGAGGAACCGACGAGCTTCGGCGCCGAGCAGATCCGCACCGAGAAGCTCAAGGTGCTGCGGGCGATCGCGTTGCCGGAGGACATCTCGACGGGGACGGTCCGCGGGCAGTACCAGATGGGCTGGGTAGGGGGAGAGCGGGTGCCGGGGTACCTCGAGGAGCCCAACGTACCGCCCGACTCCACCACCGAGACGTACGTCGCCGTCCGGCTCGGCGTGCAGAACCGCCGGTGGGCCGGCGTACCGTTCTACATCCGGGCCGGCAAGCGGTTGCCCCGCCGGGTGACCGAGCTCGCGGTCATGTTCCACAAGGCGCCGCACCTGCCGTTCAATCCGTCCGATGTGGAGCTGCTCAGCAACAACCAGCTCGTCGTACGGGTCCAGCCGGACGAGGGCGTGACGGTCAAGTTCGGCTCGAAGGTACCGGGCACCACCATGGAGGTCCGCGACATCGCGATGGACTTCCAGTACGGCGAGGCGTTCACCGAATCGAGCCCGGAAGCGTACGAGCGGCTCGTCCTCGACGTGCTGATCGGCGACAGCACGCTGTTCCCGCACGCCGACGAGGTAGAGCAGAGCTGGCAGGTCATCGACCCGCTGGAGGCCGCCTGGGCGGGTACCAAGCCGGCGCTCTACCGCGCCGGGGAGTGGGGCCCGCACCGGGCGGGCGAGATGCTGGCGAGGGAGGGCCGGTCATGGCGGCGACCGTAGGGAGCCGGTTCGGTGCAGGCGAGGCGGCGACCCCCGGGCGGCGCGGATGCTAGCGCTGTGGGACACGACCGGGACCGAGGTCGTGCACAAGCTCGCGGCCGAGCGGCGCGCGGCCGGTGGAGTCACGACCGGCCTGGCGTTGACGCTGATCGTCATCACCGACGAGGCCCGGGTGCGGCTCATCGAGGACGCCACCGCGATCGCCTCCTCGGCGCATCCGTGCCGGCTGCTGATCGTGATCCGCAACCCCCTGGGCGGCCACGCCGACGCGCCGTCCCGGTTGGATGCCGAGATCATCGTCGGCGGGCGGCTCGGCCCGTGCGAGGGAGTGGCGCTGCGGATGACGGGGCGTCTCGCGCTGCACGCGGAGTCGGTGGTCGTACCTCTGCTGGCGCCCGATGTGCCGGTGGTCACCTGGTGGAACGGGGCGCCGCCGGAGCGGATCGCGTACGACCCCCTCGGCGTCGTCGCCGAGCGCCGGGTGACCGACACGGCGCAGTCCGCCGACCCCACCGGCGCGCTGCGCGAGCGGGCCGATGACTATGCGCCGGGCGACAGCGACCTGGCATGGACCCGCATCACGCCGTGGCGCACGCTGGTCGCCGGGGCGGCGGACACGGTGGAGACTCCGGTCGAGTCGATTGTGCTGACCGCGACGCCGGATGACCCGAGCGCGATCCTGATGGGCGGCTGGCTCAAGGCCCGGCTCGGCATCACACCTACCACGGTTCCCGCGG
The DNA here is from genome assembly GCA_016880465.1 of Micromonosporaceae bacterium. Lineage (GTDB taxonomy): Bacteria > Actinomycetota > Actinomycetes > Mycobacteriales > Micromonosporaceae > EFPC-2. Next base: position 18,997 of record JAEHDK010000485.1, on the reverse strand, counting down.
ACACCGGCATCCTGGCGTTGACGATGCACCTCGCTGGCGGCGACGAGATCTCGCTGACCCGGCTGGACAGTACGTGCGTGCTGCGGCGTTCCGGCTACGGCGACCGGATCCTGCCGCTCGTACCGCGCCGGCTCGGCGACGAGCTGGCTGAGGAGCTGCGCCGGCTCGACGCCGACCAGACGTACGCGGATGCCCTGTCCGCGGCTACGGGAGTGACCGGGCTCCACGAGCGGCCGCCCAACCGCGTACACATCTGGCACGATCCGGCGCTGTCCGAACCGGACAACGGGGCCGGGGCCAGGTCCGCATGAGCCGGGCAACGGTGGTCGTACACGCCGACGCCCACCTGCTCGCCCAGGCCGTCGCCGCCCGCCTGCTGGTACGCATCCTGGACGCGCAGGCCGAACGCGGCCTGGCCGCCGTGGTGCTCACGGGCGGCCGGGTCGCCACGGAGGTCTACCGGGCGCTGCGCGACTCCCCCGCCCGCGACGCGGTCGACTGGGGCCATGTGGACTTCTGGTGGGGCGACGAGCGGTTCCTGCCGGCCGGCGATGCCGGGCGCAACGAGACACAGGCACGCGAGGCCCTGCTGTCCGCATTGCCGCTCGACGCCGACCGGGTGCACCCGATGCCCGCGGCGGACGGGCCGGACGGGCCCGACCCGGAGGCCGGCGCGGCCCGGTACGCCGAGGCGCTGGCCGCGGCCACCCGGCCCGGCACTGCCCGGCTGCCGCACTTCGACGTACTCCTGCTCGGTATCGGCCAGGACGGGCATGTGGCGTCGGTGTTCCCCGAGCATCCCGCGGCGTACGACAACCGCCTGGTGACGGCCGTCCGGGGCGCCCCGAAGCCGCCGCCCGTACGCATCACGCTGACGCTGCCGGCCATCAACACGGCCGAGGAGGTGTGGCTGACCGCGGCCGGAACGGACAAGGCGGGAGCGGTCGGCATGGCCCTCGCCGGCGCGGGCCCGGTACAACTGCCGGCCGCCGGCGTCCACGGCGTCGACCAGACGCTCTGGCTGCTGGACCGGTCGGCGGCCAGCGAGGTCCCACCGCGGTTCCGCAGCCTCCGCTGACCCAACCCACAGGCTGCGCGGCCGAGCACCGACAAGGCGAAGCCGAGGTCGGGCGCAGGTCGCAATGCCCGGGAACAGCCGGCGCCGCCAGCCGAGCGAAGCGAGGCCAGTATTGCGGCGCGGGCGCCGGGCTGCGCGGCCGAGCACCGACAAGGCGAAGCCGAGGTCGGGCGCAGGTCGCAATGCCCGGGAACAGCCGGCGCCGCCAGCCGAGCGAAGCGAGGCCAGTATTACTGCCCGCGGCGCTGGCGCAGCTGGGCCAGGGCCTCGGCCAGGATCGCCGCACCATCCTCATCGGAGCGCCGCTCCTTCACGTACGCCAGATGGGTCTTGTACGGCTCGGTGTGCGGCGGTGCCGGCGGGTTCTGCTCGTCCTGTCCGGCGGGGAGGCCGCACTTGGGGCAGTCCCACACCTTGGGCGGTGGGGCGTCGACCGCGAACAGCGGGACGACGGAGTGCCCGTTGGCACACCAGTAGGTCACGGGCCGCCGAGGGGCCGGTTCACACCGTTCGGCGGGCCGGATGGGGCCCGAGCCGACCCTGGTGCCGCGGATGGCGCTGCCACTGGCCACGACTGGTCGCTCCTGTCAGGCGTCGGGGGGTACGACGGGACAGTGCTGGAAACCTGCACGCGGCTGCCGTAAGCAGCCGCGCGCTTGAGTTTATGACGTCGAGACGGGTTACACACCCCCGCCACCCGGCGGGTTGACCATCAGGTCGTCGGGGCAAGCTTCAGCCACAGGCCGAGTCCGACGATACAGGCGAACCAGACAACGCCGACAAGAATCGTATAGCGGTCAAGATTCTTCTCGGCGACGGACGAGCCGGCGAGGCTCGTCGAGACGCCGCCGCCGAACATGCTGGACAGCCCGCCGCCCTTGCCGCGGTGCAGCAACACCAGCAGCGTCAGCAGCACGCTGGTCAGCAACAACAGCACGATCAGCGTGTACGCGAACCAGGTGGGCATAGCGGAGTCGGTCCTCTCGGTCTGGGTCCGGGTGGCCACCGGCCGCCGCGGGATGACCGCCAACGGCCGGCGGGGCGGCTCGCCAAGAATAGCCTCCGCCCCGCCGCTGCCGGTCGCCCGGTGTGGACTATGGCTTCGCCAGGCCCATCGCGCAGACATCTGGCTGGCCGTACTGCGGATGGATGAACGCGCCACGGATGTTGGAGCCGACCATGCGTAGCGCCCGCAGGTAGAGCAGGGGGATGATGGCGCCCTGCTCCATGATCTTCTGATCGAGATCGCCCCACATCCGGTACTGCGTCGGCAGGTCAGACTCGGCCATGGCCTCGTCGATGGCGGCCTCGATCTCCGGCCTGTCCAGCAACGAGAAGTTCTGGTTGCCGTTCGCGTCCTTGCCCTTCGGGATGTTCCGGCCGTCGAACAGCGGCGGGAGCACCGCTGAGCCGTTCGCCCAGTCCGCGATCCATCCTGCCCACATCACGTGGTACGAGTTGTCCGGCCGGCCGATACCGTCCGTGAAGTAGTTGATCTTAGTTGGGTCGATGGCGACGAGCTCGGTCTCGATCCCCGCGAGCTGGAACGACTCGGCGATCGTCGCCATCAGCCGGCGGCGCGACTCGGGGAACGCCAGCTTGATCTTCGACGGGCAGGCGTTGCCGGCCTCCTGCAGGAGTGCGCGGGCGCGTTCGCGGTCGCCCTCTGGCTTCGTCTTGGTGTTGTAAAGGTCGAACTCCTTGTGCGAGCGGAGGCTTGGCGAGATCGCCGAGGTCGCCAGGTCACCGAACATCGAGCCGCCCATGGCGCTGCGGAACTTGCGCTTGTTTGCGGCGAAGATGAGCGCCTGCCGGCAGCGTACGTCCGGGATGAGCCGGGTATTGATGGCAAGGAACCGGGTGCCCGCATAGTCGCCCTGGATCAGCCGCTTGTTGAGCTCGTCGTCGTTGACGACCTGCTGGACGAAGTTCGACGCGACATCGAGGTCGAGCTGTACGCTGGACGCGGCGTCACCCTGGTCCTGGATGATCGAGTAGCTGACCTGCGGCGCGTTGTCGTTGACCGTGATCACGATGCGCTCGGGGTACGCCTTGCGCACCAGATCGGTCCGCTGCACCCAGAACGGGTTCCGCTCCAGCACCACCTTCGCGTCGGTGGACTCAACGATCTTGTACGGGCCGTTGGAGAACGGCTGCCGGTCGTAGGCCGCCTTGTCCTGGTCCTTGTCGCGCGGGACCGGGGCGAAGACCGGGAGCGCGACGGCGTACCCGAAGTCGCCGACCGGCTGCTTAAGCCGGAACCGGATCGTGCCCTCGTCGACGCACTGGACAGACTCGAGTCCCTTGTTGTTGTTGTTGTCGCCCTTGAACGGACCGTCGTACGGCTGGGCGTTGTCCTGGAGCAGCGCACGCGGGTATTGCAGGCCGGTCGTGAACAGCGCGGAGAAGTTGCGCTCGACGCCGTACTTGACCTGGCTGCACGTGACCGGGTTACCGTCCTGCCATTTCACGTCCTTCTTCAGCGTGAAGTCCCACACCCGGTTGCCCTCGCTTGGCCGGCCGGTGTCCGTGGCGAGGTCGCCGACGATCTCGCTGGCCGCCGGCCCCGGCTCCGACCGGAAGGTCGTGAGCGTACGGGTGAACAACCGGCTGATGTTCGCGTCGGTGGCCGCCGCGATCTTCTCCGGGTCCAGGTGTTCGAGCTTGGTGCTGAGGATCAGGTTCAGCGTGCCGCCCTTGTTGGGGGGCTGCGGCCGGTCGGTGGCGTTTGCGGTGTCGCATGCCGCCGTGCCGCCCAGCGCCAGAACGGCCAAGCCCGCGGCGATGGCACGGCGCGGCCGGATGCCGGCCGCGGCGCGGTGCGTGAGAAGCATGCTCGTCCCTCAGGGTGGGTCGGGGAACACTCGCTCGGGCCACTCTAGGCGGACACGCGGGGCCGCGGATACCTGGGCACCCCATTCGAGTGCAAGTCAAACTCAGAGCAGCCGATCGACCACGCTGCGCTAATCGACTCAGGCCGCCAGCTCGCGGTACCGGCAGATGCGGACAAACTCTTCGGCGTCGAGGCTCGCGCCGCCGACCAGTGCCCCGTCGATGTCCGGCTGGGCCATGATGCCGGCGATCGTGCCCGCCTTGACCGAGCCGCCGTAGAGGATCCGGACCCGATCGGCGGTGTTGCCGGTGCGGCCCGGGTACAGCTGGGCGAGCCGCTGGCGCAGTGCGCCGATCACCTCCTGGGCATCCTGCGGCGTCGCGGTCTTGCCGGTACCGATCGCCCAGATCGGCTCGTACGCGAGCACCACCCGCTCGACCCGGTCGGCCGCGATTCCGTCGAGCGCGGCATCCGCCTGCGCGAGTACGTACCCGACGTGCTCGCCGGCCTCTCTGGTCTCGACGCCCTCGCCCACGCACAGGATCGGCGCGATCTCGTGGGCCAGCGCCGCCTTCACCTTCGCGTTGACGAGCGCGTCGTCCTCGTGCTGGTACTGGCGCCGCTCGGAGTGGCCGACGACGACGTACTGGCAGCCCAGCTTGCTCAGCATGAACCCGGCGATGTCGCCGGTGTACGCGCCGCTCTGCTGCGGCGACAGGTCCTGCGCGCCGTACCCGATCAGCAACCGGTCACCGTCGACCAGCGTCTGTACGCTGCGGATGGCGGTGAACGGCGGGAGTACCGCGACCTCCACATCGGACAGTTGCTGCTCGGTCAGGCTGAACGCCAGCTTCTGCACGAGCGCGATCGCCTCGAGGTGGTTGAGGTTCATCTTCCAGTTGCCGGCCATCAGCGGCCGGCGGGTGGGGGCGGCAGCCACTAGTCCTCCAGGGCGGCAAGGCCGGGGAGGGTCTTGCCCTCCAGATACTCCAGAGACGCGCCGCCCCCGGTGGAGATGTGCCCGAATGCACGCTCGTCGAACCCGAGCTGGCGGACCGCGGCCGCCGAGTCGCCGCCGCCGACGACCGTGAACCCGGCCACCTCGGTGATCGCCTCGGCGAGGCCGCGGGTACCGGCGGCGAACGGCGCCAGCTCGAACACGCCCATCGGGCCGTTCCAGAACACGGTGCGCGCCGGGCGCAGCGCCTCGGTGAAGGCGTCCACCGTGGCCGGCCCGATGTCCAGCCCCCGCTGGCCGGCCGGGATGGCGGTGGCCGGCACGACCTGGGTGGTCACGTCGGCGGCAATCGCCGGCGCCACCACGATGTCCACCGGCAACACGATCTTTCCGGAACTCAGCAGCCCGCGGCAGTTGTCGAGCTGGTCCTCCTCGAGCAGCGAGTCGCCGACCTGCCCGCCCTGCGCGGCGAGGAACGTGAAGCACATTCCGCCGCCGATGAGCAGAGTGTCCAGCCGGGGCAGCAGCGCCGTGATGACGGCCAGCTTGTCGGAGACCTTGGCGCCACCCAGCACGACGGCGTACGGCCGCTCCGGCTCGTCGGTGAGCCGGGACAGCACGTCCAGCTCGCGCAGCACCAGGCTACCGGCGTAATGCGGCAGCAGCCGGGGCAGGTCGTAGACGCTGGCGTGCTTGCGATGCACGGCGCCGAACGCATCGTCCACATAGGAGTCCGCGAGCGCGGCGAGCGCCCGGGCGAACTCGGTCCGCTCGCCGTCGTGCTTGCTCGTCTCGCCGGCGTTGAAGCGCAGGTTCTCCAGGACGGCGACGTTGCCGTCGGGCATGAAGTCCACGATGGACCTGGCCGACTCGCCGACCGTGTCGGTGGCGAACGCGACCGGAGCGTCCAGCAGCTCCGCCAGCCGGGCCGCCACCGGCGCCAGCGAGTACTTCGGGTCCGGCCCACCCTTGGGCCGGCCCAGATGCGAGCACACGACGACTCTGGCTCCGCCCGCGCGCAGCGCGTCCACCGTGGGCAGTACGGCGCGGATCCGGCCGTCGTCCAGGATCACCGTGCCGTCCAGCGGGACGTTGAGGTCGGCCCGGACCAGGACGCGGTTTCCCCGTACCCCCGAGGCAAGGAGGTCGTCGAGATTACGCATCAGAGCGTGGCGCCCACGAACGTCACGAGATCCGCCAGCCGGTTCGAGTAGCCCCACTCGTTGTCGTACCACCCGACGATCTTGACCTGGTCGCCGATCACCTTGGTCAGCCCGGCGTCGAAGATGCAGGAGGACGGGTCGGTGACGATGTCGGTCGAGACGATCTCGTCCTCGGTGTACGTCAGGTACTTGCCGAGCGGCCCCTGGGCGGCCGTCCGCATCGCCGTGTTGACCTCCTCGACGGTCGTCTCGCGGGACACCGTCGCGGTGAGGTCCGTGGCCGAGCCGGTCGGCACCGGCACGCGCAGCGCGTACCCGTCGAGCTTGCCCTTGAGCTCGGGCAGGACGAGCCCGATGGCCTTGGCGGCGCCGGTGGAGGTCGGCACGATGTTCAACCCGGCGGCGCGAGCGCGGCGCAGGTCGCGGTGCGGGCCGTCCTGCAGGTTCTGGTCGGCGGTGTAGGCGTGGATCGTGGTCATCAGGCCGCGCTCGATGGTGAACGCCTCGTGCAGGACCTTGGCCATCGGCGCGAGGCAGTTCGTGGTGCAGGAGGCGTTCGAGATGATCGTGTGTTTGGCCGGGTCATAGGTGTCCTCGTTCACGCCCAGCACGATGGTGACGTCCTCGTTCTTCGCCGGCGCCGAGATGATCACCTTCTTGGCCCCGTTGTCGGCGTGTACGCGAGCCTTGTTGGCGTCGGTGAACAGGCCCGTGGACTCGATCACCACGTCGGCACCGAGGTCGCCCCACGGCAGCTTGGCCGGGTCCCGCTCGGCGAACACCCGGAAGGAATGGCCGTCGACGGTGATCTCCTCCGCGGTCGCCTTCACCTGCTGGCGGAGCCGGCCCAGGATGCTGTCGTACTTGAGGAGGTGGGCGAGCGTCGCGTTGTCGGTCAGGTCGTTGACGCCGACCAGTTCGAGGTCCACACCGGACGCGAGGACCGCGCGGTAGAAGTTGCGTCCGATACGGCCGAAGCCGTTGATACCAACCCGAATCGCCACCGGTCCATCTCCTTGCCATCACGCCGAACAGTGCGCCCGGCTCCGTCCCCCGTCCCGGTCCCGGTGACGGCTCACCAGGCTCCGTTCGCGACCCTATCCGAGCAGCAGCGCCCCCACGTGCGCGGGGGCGCTGCCGGACAAATATACCGTTAAGGACAGAGCCACGGCGCGTCGATCAGCCGACTGATCGAAGCCCGTAGGCCCGGATCACCGTCTGGTCGATCGCGTTGCCGGCGGTGTCGTTCGCGGTCACCCGCAGCGAGACCGCACCGGTGCTGTCCTGCTTCTTCGGGTGCCACACGGTGGCCAGGACGGTGCCGTTGCCGAGCTTCACCAGGTCGATCGGCGACGTCCCTGGTCACCGGCCACCAGGCCGGCGTGGTCAAGCGCCGGACGCCGCCGAACCAGGTCTCGGCGAGCTTGGTCCGCGGGCTGTACTGCGTGTTGTGGTCGCCGCGGAACTCGCCGTCGAACGGGGCGTTCGCCGTCCGGCGCGGCCACCAGCCGCGGCGGCTCGCCGGTGGTCGTCGTCACCAGCCCCTTGGCGGTGAGCGCCGCGAACGCACGTTCCGCCTCGTCGGCGCCCAGGCCGAGCCGGCGCCGCAGGTCCTCGGGCGTCGACTCGCGCAGCTCCACAAGTGCCCGGTAAGCCCGGGACTGCAGGGGGCTCAGGCCCACCGACGCAAGCAACGCGTCCCGGTTGACCGGCCCGGGTCGCAGCGAGCCAGCCTCCGCGGTCACCAACCGAGAATAGGTCCTAGATCCATTTCGTTCAATGACGTCAGGAGTACGCCAGCATCTCCGGCGTGACCGCGGCCTCGGTGTCCGGAATGTTGAGATCACGCGCCCGCTTGTCGGCAAGAGCGAGGAGCCGCCGGATGCGCCCGGCGATAGCGTCCTTGGTCAGCGGCGGGTCGGCCAGCGCGCCCAACTCCTCCAGGGAAGCCTGCCGGTGGTCCAGCCGCAGCCGACCGGCGCTGGTCAGGTGGCGTGGCGCGTCGTCCCCGAGGATCTCCAGCGCCCGGGTCACCCGGGCCGCGGCCGCCACCGCGGCACGCGCGGAGCGGCGCAGGTTCGCGTCGTCGAAGTTCGCCAGCCGGTTGGCGGTGGCCCGGACCTCGCGCCGCACCCGCCGTTCCTCCCACGCGAGCACGCTGGCGTGCGCGCCGATGCGGGTGAGCAGCGCGGCGATGGCATCACCGTCTTTGACGACGACCCGGTCGACGCCGCGTACCTCCCGTTCCTTGGCGGTGATGCCGATCCGCCGGGCGGCACCCTTCAACGCGGCCGCGGACTCGGGACCGGGACAGGTGATCTCCAGTGCGCAGGACCTGCCAGGCTCGGTCAGCGAACCGTGCGCCATGAACGCGCCGCGCCACGCCGCGACCTGGCAGCAGACGTTGGCCGAGACCAGCCATGCGGGGAGGCCACGAACCGGCCGGCCGCGTACGTCCAGCAGCCCGATCTGGCGGGCCAGCGCCTCGCCGTCCTTGACCACCCGAACGATGTAGTGACTGCCCTTGCGCAGGCCGCCGGAGGCCAGGACATGAATTTCGCTCGGGTACCCGTACACCTCGGCGACCTCCCGCCGCAGCCGGCGGGCCACCGAGCCGGTGTCGAGCTCGGCCTCGACGACCACCCGTGCGGAGACGATGTGCAGACCACCGGCGAACCGGAGCAAAGCGGCCATCTCCGCACGGCGGCAGCAGGGTTTGGGTACGTCCACCCGGCTCAGCTCGTCCTTGACCGCTGCGGTCATCGCCATCGTCGTATCACTCCCCTCCGGCCTCGGCTATCCGGCCGGCGTACGGTGCTGCGGTGGGTCAACGGCCTGCGGCCGTCGCGGTTCTTACGGGCTAACGAGCGGCGCCCAGCACGGGCACCAGTGCGGCCGCCAACGCGACCGGATCGTGTCGTGGGGCACCGCCGGGAACGGCCACCCGGGCCAGTGCAAGCCGGGCACCCAGCGATTCTGCCGCACGGTGGACGGGTTGGGGGTCGCCGACCGCCACGGTGTCCGCAAGGACCACATCTACGTGGAGTTTCGGTAGGTACCGGCCGAGCGCCGCTAGGTGGCCGGCGAGCGAAAGCCCGATGGTCTCGATCTCGGTGGCCAGGTTCAGCGTGACGAGCCGGCGCGCCGGGCTGGCCAGGATCGCGCTGGCCAGCTCCGGTACGAGCAGGTGCGGGATCACGCTCGTGTACCAGCTACCCGGTCCGAAGATCAACCAGTCCGCGCCGCGGATGGCGGCCACCGCCTCGGCGCACGCCGGCGGATGGGCCGGGGTGAGCCGTACCGTCTCCACCCGCCCGGGCGCGATCGCCACGGCGTGCTGACCGTAGACCCGGACCACCTCGTCGGGCCGGGTCGGGTCGCCGCCCCGGAGGTCGGCCTCGATCGCCACCGGCTGCCGCGACATCGGCAGCACGCGACCGTCCGCGCGGACCAGCGCGCCGGCGTGGTCGAGTGCCGCCACCGGATCCCCGTACAGCTCCATCAGGCCGCAGAGCAGCAGGTTGCCGACGGCGTGGCCGGTGACCGAGTCGGCCGCACCGGGCAGGACCGGTCCGAACCGGTGCTGCAGCAGCTCGGCCGTGGCCAGGGACAGCGGGTCGTCCGCGGCCAGCGCGGCGAGCGCCTGCCGGAGGTCGCCCGGCGGCAGGACGCCACGGTCCGCGCGCAGCCGGCCGCTCGACCCGCCGTCGTCGGCGACGGTGACGACCGCGGTGATCGACAGTGGCCGCTGGGCCGAGATGAGGTGGAGTGCCCGCAGCGAAGCCGCGAGCCCGTGTCCTCCGCCGAATGCCACGACCTTCATTCGCGGCCCAGATCGCGGTGCTGGGCGCTGGCGGCCAGCCGCAGCTCACGCAGCCGGCGGGCCAGCTCCTCGGCGATGGCCACGCTGCGGTGCTTACCGCCGGTGCACCCGACCGCGACCGTCAGGTACCGCTTGCCCTCCCGCTCGAATCCCGGGGCGGTGCCGTCGATCAGCCGCGCGTACGTCTCGACGAACGTGACCGCACCGCGCTGGCCCAATACGTACCGGCTGACGGCGGTCTCCTTGCCGGTGTGGTCGCGCAGCTCCGGCACCCAGTACGGATTGGGTAGGAAACGAGCGTCCAGGACGAAGTCGGCGTCCGGCGGCAGGCCGTACTTGAAGCCGAACGAGAGTACGGTCACCCGCAGCCGGCGGGCGTCCTCGGCGCCGAAGAGCTCCTCGACCCGGGTCCGGAGCTGGTTCACGTTCAGGTGGCTCGTGTCGATGAAGACGTCGGCCAGCTCACGCGCCTCGGTGAGCAGGTCCCGCTCGGCCGCGATGCCGTCGGCGAGCCGCCCGTCGCCCTGCAGTGGATGCGGCCGGCGGACGCTCTCGAACCGGCGGATGAGGACCTCGTCGTCCGCGTCCACGAACACCACCCGGGTGTGGAAGCCGCGCTCGCGCAGCGCCCGGATCGCCCCCGCCAGGTCGGTCGAGAACGGCCGGCTGCGCACGTCCAGCACCATCGCGGTGTGCTTGGCCGCGCTGCCCGCCTCGTACGCCAGCTCGGCCATGTCCAGCATCAGGGCCTGCGGGAGGTTGTCCACCACGTAGAAACCGACGTTCTCCAGCGCCCTGGCCACGGTGCTGCGGCCGCCGCCCGAGACCCCGGTCACGATCACCAGGTCGGTCTCGGAGCGCAGCCCGACATCCGCGGTCCTCGCGGTCACCATCCCCCCTTAGGAAAGCGCGCCGACCACCGAGCCCAGATCCTAGGTGGCACCGGGTGCGGTCGGCTCGGCGCGGTCGCCGGCCAGCGCATCGACCACCGCCCGAGCGGTTCGCAGGCCGATCCCCGGCACCTCCGCGATCTCCTCGACCGATGCCGCGGCGAGCTTCTTGAGCGAGCCGAACCGGCGCAGCAGCGCCTTGCGACGCACCTCGCCGAGTCCGGGAATCGGGTCGAGCGCCGACGCGGTCATCCGCTTCGAGCGGCGCTGCCGGTGGTACGCGATGGCGAACCGGTGCGCCTCGTCGCGGATCCGCTGCAGGAGGTAGAGCCCTTCGGAGGCGCGTGGCAGGACGATCGGGAACCCCGCCTCGCCGGTGCGGTCGCGCTGCGGCAACCAGACCTCCTCCAGCCGCTTGGCCAGCCCGCACACCGCGATGTCGTCGATGCCGAGCTCGGCGAGCACCGCAGCCGCCGCGTTCACCTGCGGCTGGCCGCCGTCCACGACGACGAGCTGCGGTGGGTACGCGAACTTGCGCGGCCGGCCGGTCGTGGGATCGAGCAGGGCACCCAGCCGACCCGCGTCGGCCATCCGCTCGTCGGCCGCGGCGTTGCCGTCCGGTCGCTGGTCGGGCAGCTCGCCGCTCGGCGCCGGCCGCTCATGCAGCTCGCCGACCTCGGCTATCGCGTCGAGATAGCGGGCGAACCGGCGGCGGAGCACCTCCGACAGCGCCGCCACGTCGTCGGTATCGCCGCGGATGGCGAACCGGCGGTACTCGCCCTTGCGGGCGAGGCCGTCCTCGAACACCACCATGCTCGCCACCACGTCGGTGCCCTGGATCTGCGACACGTCGTAGCACTCGATCCGCAACGGCGCGACCGGCAGGTCAAGCGCCTCGGCGATCTCCTCCAGCGCCTTGCTGCGCGTCGTCAGGTCGCCCGCCCGGCGCAGCTTGTGCTGGGTCAGCGCCTGTTCGGCGTTGCGTGCGACGGTCTCCATCAGCGCCCTCTTGTCACCGCGCTGGGGGACCCGCAGGTGCACCCGGCTGCCCCGATGCTCCGACAGCCAGTCGGCCAGCGCCGCGGCATCGGTCGGCAGAGCGGGCACGAGCAACTCCCGGGGCAGGTCGGTCTCGCCCTGCGCCGCCCCGTACACCTGCGTGCAGAAGTGGTGCACCAGGTCGCCGGTGGACAGGTCCTCAACCTTCTCCACGACCCAACCGCGCTGGCCGCGCACGCGGCCGCCCCGGACGTGGAAGACCTGCACCGCGGCCTCCAGCGGGTCCTCGGCGAACGCCACGACATCGGCATCGGTACCGTCGCCGAACACCACCGTCTGCTTCTCCAGTGCCCGGCGCATCGCGACGAGGTCGTCGCGCAGCCGGCCCGCCCGCTCGAAGTCCAGGTCGGCCGAGGCGTTCTTCATCTCGCGTTCCAGCCGGCGGATCATGGCATCGGCCCGGCCGGCCATGAACTCGCAGAAGTCCTCGACGATCTGCCGGTGCTCCGCGGTCGACACGCGCCCGACACAGGGCGCGGAGCACTTGCCGATGTAGCCGAGCAGGCACGGCCGGCCGATCTGGCCCGCCCGCTTGAACACCCCGCTGCTGCAGGTGCGCGCCGGGAAGACCCGCAGCAGCAGGTCCAGCGTCTCGCGGATCGCCCAGGCGTGGGAGTAAGGCCCGAAGTAGCGCACCCCCTTGCGCTGGGCGCCGCGCATCACCTGAAGCCGCGGGTACTCCTCGTCGAGCGTGACGGCGAGGTATGGATAGGACTTGTCGTCCCGGTAGCGCACGTTGAACCGCGGGTCGTACTCCTTGATCCAGGCGTACTCCAGCTGTAGCGCCTCGACCTCGGTGGACACCGTGACCCAGTCGACCCCCGCGGCCGTCGTCACCATCTGTTGGGTGCGCGCGTGCAGCGCCCAGAGGTCGCCGAAGTACGAGCTGAGCCGGCTGCGCAGGCTCTTCGCCTTGCCGACGTAGATCACCCGACCGGTCGCATCGCGGAAGCGGTAGACCCCGGGCGCGTCCGGAACCGTGCCCGGGGCGGGTCGGTACGCCAGCGAGCCGCCCCCTCTCGTCCGGACGGCAGCGGGCCGCTCCGTACGCTCGGTCGCAGGCTCTGACACGCGGCAAGCGTAGTCCGCCGGTCTGACGGTACCCGCTGGATACGGCGCGCCCGGCGCCGTGGCGGCGGCGCCGGGCGCGGCTCGAAGGTCAGGCGAGCGAGATGCTGTCGCCCTCGACCTTGATATTTTTCGGGGCCAGCGCTCTGGGCGCCGGCCCGGTCTTCACCGATCCGTCCTCGGCGGAGTACTGGCTGCCGTGACATAGACAGCTGATGGTGTCGTTCTGCACCGAGGAGACCGTGCAGCCCATATGGGTACACACGGCAGTAAAGGCCTTGAAGTTTCCGGCGGTCGGCTGGGTGACGACGACCTGCGCAGTCTCGAAGACCTTGCCCCCGCCGACCGGGATGTCGCTGGTCTTGGCCAGCGGGCCGGCACTGCCGCCACCGCCGCCGGGCTGGGCTCCCGCGGAGCTGCCGCCGTCGGCACCGCAGGCGGCCAGAGCCCCGGCCGCACCGAGGCCGGCGGCACCGGCCAGCAATGCTCGTCGGGTGGTCTCGCTCATCCTGCTCCTCGTGTCGGCGTGCGTCTTGAAGTAGACACGGAAGATCGGCCGGGGCGGTTCAACACCGGCCCGGCCGGGCCTGACACCCGCAGCGCCGAGGATGACGCGGCGGGCGTCACTCGCCGCCCGCTGCGGGCCTACTGCTCGACGACGTACCCGTCGACGACCTTCACATCCAACACGGTGAGCCCGCGCGGCGCAGGACCGTCGATACGGGAGCCGTCGGCGGCGTGGAAGTGGGACAGGTGCCCAGGGCAGGTGATCACGCCGGACCTGTTCGGCGGGTTCACGATGACGTCCTCGTGTGGGCAGCGCGCCTCGTACGCCTGGAAGACGCCGGTGCGCAGCTGGACGACCAGCACGTTCTGGTCGGTGACGATGCCGCCGCCGACCGGTACGTCCTTCGCCTCGATGAGCGCGCCGTCGGGCAACCCCGGCCCACCGGTGGGCAGCTCACCCGGGTCGGCCGTGGGTGACTTACTCGTCGGCGCCGGTACGCCGGTCGTGCCGGATCGCGGTGGGTCGCCGCCGCAGGCCGTCAGCACGGCGGTCAGCCCGGCCGCTCCGGCACCGAGCAACAGCCGGCGGCGCCCGAGCGGACACGCCTGGACGCGTCGGTCGGTCATCTCTGTCCTCCTGCTCCGCTCGTTCAGCACGACACGTGAGGCGCCGGCCGGGTTCCCGGGATCGATAGTTGCTCGGCTGAGTGGCATCCGCGAGCCGAACCGAAAATACCGAGCCCCGTGCGGGCGACTCGCGGGCCCGGCGGGAGACGGCTACCGGTCCCCGATGACCGCGGTGGCGTCGAGGTCCTCGTCGTACACCACGCGTGCGGTAAGGCCCGCCCGCTCCAGCACCGCCACGGCGGTGTCCGCTTGCCCCCCGCTCGTCTCCACGAGGAGGTGGCCGCGCGGGGCCAGCCAGTCGGGCGCCCGAGCCGCCACCCGGCGCAGCACGTCCAGGCCGTCGGCGCCGCCGTCGAGCGCACGGCGCGGCTCGTGCAGCCGGGCTTCCGCCGGGAGCAGGCTCAGCGCTTCCGTTGGCACGTACGGCACGTTCGCGACGAGCACGTCGACGTGGCCGCGCAGGTGGCCCGGCAGGCACGTGTAGAGATCGCCCGCGAATACCTGGCCACCGTACGGCGCCACGTTGATGCGGGCGTGGGCCACCGTTACCGGGTCGATGTCGGCGGCGTACAGGCGGATCCGGTCGGCGGACGCGGCGATGGCGGCACCGATCGCGCCCGAGCCACAGCACAGGTCGACGACGATCGTCCCGGGCGAACGGGCCAGGGCGGCCGCCTCCCGGACGAGCAGCGCGGTGCGGGCCCGCGGTACGAAGACGCCGGGCGCGACGGTGACCCGGATCCCGCAGAACTGTGCCCATCCGACGACGTGTTCGAGCGGAAGCCCGTCGACCCGGCGGTCCACCATGGCCTGGAGATCGGTCGGCGTACCGGCCGATGAGATGAGCAGGTCCGCCTCGTCCTCGGCGAATACGCAGCCCGCCGCACGCAGCCGGGCCACGACCGCGGCCCGGTGGTGAGCCAGCTCAGCCGCGCGTGGCAGCACGCTTGCGAGGTGCCGGCGAGGCCTTGGCGGTGGTGGCGGGCTTGCCGGCACCGGCCTTCGCCGCGGTTGCCCTTGTCGGGGTGGCCTTCGCCGGGGTCGCCTTCGGGCCGCCGGCCTTGGCACCGTTGGCCTTCCCCGACGGCGCCCCGCTCTTGAGGCCCAGCGTGTGCTGGAGGAACTGGCCGGTGTAGCTCTCGGGCACCTCGGCGAGCTGTTCCGGTGTCCCGGTCGCGATGACCGTCCCGCCCTTGTGGCCGCCCTCCGGGCCCATGTCGATCACCCAGTCGGCCGTCTTGATCACATCGAGGTTGTGTTCGATGACGATGACCGTGTTGCCCTTGTCGACCAGGCTCTCCAGGACGAGCAGCAGCTTGCGGATGTCCTCGAAGTGCAGCCCGGTCGTCGGCTCGTCCAGGACGTACACGGTCCGGCCGGTCGACCGCTTCTGCAGTTCGCTGGCGAGCTTCACCCGCTGCGCCTCGCCGCCGGAGAGCGTGGGCGCCGGCTGGCCGAGCCGCACATATCCCAGGCCCACGTCGACCAGCGTCTTGAGATGCCGGTGGATCGCCGGAATGGCCTCGAAGAACTCGGCCGCCTCCTCGATCGGCATGTTGAGCACCTCGGCGATCGTACGGCCCTTGTAGTGCACCTCCAGGGTTTCCCGGTTGTACCGGGCGCCCTTGCACTCCTCGCAGGGGACGTACACGTCCGGCAGGAAGTTCATCACGATCTTGATCGTCCCGTCGCCGGCGCAGACCTCGCACCGGCCGCCCTTGACGTTGAACGAGAACCGGCCCGGGCCGTACCCCCGGATCTTGGCTTCGGTCGTCTCCGCGAACAGCCTGCGCATGTGGTCGAAGACACCGGTGTAGGTCGCCGGATTGCTCCGTGGCGTACGCCCGATCGGCGACTGGTCCACGCCGACGACCTTGTCGACATTCGGCAGACCCGTGACCCGGGTGTGCCGCCCGGGCACCAGCCGCGCGCCGTTGATCTGGTTGGCCAGGACCGCGTGGAGGATGTCGTTGACCAGCGTGGACTTTCCGGACCCGCTCACTCCGGTGACGGCGATGAACTGGCCGAGCGGGAACCGTACCGTCAGGTTGCGCAGGTTGTGCTCGCGGGCGCCCTGGACGACCAGCTCGCGGCCGGGCACCTGAGGCCGGCGGATCGCCGGCGTCGGGATGCTCCGCCGTCCCGACAGGTACGCCCCGGTGACGGATTCCTCGTTCGTCAACAGGTCGGGCAGGACTCCACTGTGGACGATGTGGCCGCCGTGCTCGCCGGCTCCCGGCCCGATGTCCACGATCCAGTCGGCGGTGCGGATCGTCTCCTCGTCGTGCTCGACGACGATCAGCGTGTTGCCGAGCCCACGCAGCCGGACCAGCGTCTCGATCAACCGGTGGTTGTCCCGCTGGTGCAGGCCGATGCTGGGCTCGTCGAGCACGTAGAGCACGCCGACGAGGCCGGACCCGATCTGGGTGGCCAGCCGGATCCGCTGCGCCTCACCGCCCGACAGCGTGCCGGCCGGCCGGTCGAGCGACAGGTAGTCAAGGCCGACGTCGACCAGGAACCGCAGCCGGGCGTTGATCTCCTTGAGCACTCGCTCGGCGATCATCTTCTGCCGGTCGTTGAGCTCGATCCCGGTGAGGAAGTCGGCCAACTCGCCCACGGACTGCGCGCACACCTCGGCGATGCTCCGACCGCCGAGCGTGACGGCGAGAATCTCCGGCTTGAGCCGCGCGCCGCCACAGGACGGGCAGGGCACATCGCGCATGTAACCCTCGTACCGGTCGCGCGACCAGTCGCTCTCGGTGCCGCTGTGCCGCTGCTCGATCCACCGGACGACGCCCTCGAACCCGGCGTAGTACGAGCGCTCCCGACCGTACTTGTTGCGGTACCGCACGTGGACCTGGTCTTCGGCGCCGTAGAGGATCGCCTTCTGCGCCCGGCTCGAGAGCGCCCGCCATGGGGTGTCCAGGCTGAAGCCCTCCTGCTGGCCGAGTGCCTCCAGCAACCGCAGGAAGTACTCGAGCGTGGTGCCGCCCGACCAGGGATGCACCGCCCCCTCGCGCAACGACCGCTCCGGGTCCGGGATCACCAGCTCGGGATCGACCTCCTTGCGGGTCCCGATGCCGGTGCAGGTCGGACATGCGCCGTAGGGCGAGTTGAACGAGAACGACCGTGGCTCCAGGTCCTCGATCGCCAACGGATGCTCGTTCGGGCACGCCAGGTGTTCCGAGAAGCGCCGCTCGCGGTGCTCGTTGTCGTCCGGCAGATCCACGAACTCCAGCACCACGATGCCGCCGGAGAGCCGGAGCGCGGTCTCCACCGAGTCGGTCAACCGCCGCTTCGCGCTCGCCTTGACGGCGAGCCGGTCGATCACCACCTCGATCGTGTGCTTCTGCTGCTTGTTCAGCTTCGGCGGGTCGGTCAACGGGTAGACGATGCCGTCGATCCGCGCCCGCGCATAGCCCTTCGACTGGAGCTCACCGAACAGCTCGGCGTACTCCCCTTTGCGGCCGCGGACCACCGGTGCGAGAACCTGGAACCTCGTGCCCTCGTCCATCGCGAGCACCCGGTCGACGATCTGCTGCGGGGTCTGCCGGCTGATCGGGCAGCCACAAACGGGGCAGTGCGGCTCGCCCGCCCGCGAGAACAGCAGCCGGAGGTAGTCGTAGACCTCGGTGATGGTGCCGACCGTCGAGCGTGGGTTACGCGAAGTGGATCTCTGGTCGATCGACACGGCGGGGGACAGGCCCTCGATGAAATCCACATCGGGCTTGTCCATCTGACCCAGAAACTGCCTGGCGTACGAAGATAGCGACTCAACGTAACGTCGCTGGCCCTCCGCGAAGATCGTATCGAAGGCGAGGCTGGACTTGCCGGAGCCGGACAGCCCGGTGAAGACGATCAGCGAGTCCCTCGGCAGTTCGAGGTTGACGTCGCGCAGGTTGTGCTCCCGCGCGCCGCGAATGATCAGTCGGTCGGCCACAGCCTATGTCCCCCTGATAGCTGATTGTCCGGTTGCACGCCGCTGCCGGGCCACGAGGTGCAGGCCGGCAGCCCACTGTATCCGCGACGTATGACAGTTTCCGTCGCCCGTCTCTTCCGGTCCTAGCGTGTGATGGTGATCCGGTCCAGATCCGGAGCCATGCTGCCGTTCACGTTGCCGAGCTCGACGGCATTGGCCCCGGCACGCAGTTCCACCGTGAACGTCCGGCTACCCACGGTGTTCCAGCTCCCGGTCGACATGAACGGCACGCTCGGCAGGTTGTTCAGCAGAGCGTCGTTGACCTTGACGACGAAGCTCTGTTGCGGGTCGCCGCACAGGTAGTACACGGTCAGCGTGTAGGGACCGGCCGCTGGGACCTGCACTGCGGTGAACCGCACGTACTGGTAGGAGTTCCGGCCGATGCTCCCCACGACGCGACCACCCGACGCGGCCGCCACCAGCCGAATATCCGTCCGGCTGTGCCGGGTCGCGTTCTCCGCTTCCAACGAGAGCGAGACCGCGACCTGGGTGGTGGCGCCGGTACCGGGCGTCTGGCTCGCGCCCGGCTTCGGCGGGGCGGGCTTGGGCTTGGCACCGGTCGGGCTGGCGGACGGCGAGCCCACCAGCGGCTGCACGACCGGTACCGGAGCCCCTTGGGCCTTCGACTGCTTGGGTACCCGCATGATGGGCGGCATCCGGGCGAGGTCCGGGTTCAGTACATGGGCCACCGCCCCGGTCGCCGCGATCACCACGCAACCCAGCGTGATCGCGATGATGATCGCGCGGCGCGACCAGCGCGGTCCGACCCGCTGCTGGGGCTCCGGCTCGTCGTCCGCCGGGGGCGGAGTGCTGGCCGCCGCTGCCCGGGACGTGGCCTTGCCCTTGATCCGGACGGCCGACAACGGTTCCGCGGACGGTGCGGCCGGCTCACCGGTCTCGATGATGATCTCGACCGCCGGTGCCGACCACGCCAGCGGGTCGCTCGCCTCGCTGACCTCAACCACACCGCCGTCCGCGGCCGGTGCCGGCCTGGCATCCGTGAATTCACCGG